>CAYGRX010000070.1:0-8817 GCA_964352365.1 uncultured Rickettsiales bacterium | reverse complement strand
AAACTAGCCTGCCACCCATCCACATACCTTTCTTTTTGCTTGATGCGAATTTATCTCTAATTCTCTCACCCGTTACCTCTCTTTCAAATTGTGCAAAGCTTAATAATATATTTAGCGTCAATCTTCCCATTGAGTTTGTTGTGTTAAATGCCTGAGTTACACTTACAAAGCTAACGCCATGTTCATCAAAAACTTCAACTAATTTGGCAAAGTCACTCAACGATCTCGATAATCGATCAACCTTGTAAACAACTACAACATCAACTTTACCATTTTTAATATCTTTGAGTAATTGTTGCAGTGCAGGCCTATCAATATTTCCGCCGCTAAAACCGCCATCATCATATTTTGTGTTTACCAATTCCCACCCTTCATGTTTTTGGCTTTTGATATATGATTCCCCTGCATCGCGTTGAGAGTCCAAGCTATTATATTCTTGATCAAGCCCTTCTTCGGTAGACTTCCGAGTATAAATAGCGCATTTTAATTTCTTGATTTTAGCTAAGGTATTATCCATTAGCATTCTCCTTAAGCCCGAAGAACACTGGTCCACTTCTTTTTGTTCCTGTGATTACAGTAGCTAGTTTGGTGAGAGATTTGTAAACCTTACCCTGATATTCAAATCCTGATTCCGCAGCTACAATTTCGTATTTGTCGCCTCGCCACATGCGTACTATTTTAGTGCCGTGTGGTGGTTTATATTTATTCAGTTTGTTAGATGTTTTAGCATCTGCAGGAACTTCTTTTGAAAGTTTGTTAACCCTGTTTTGATGAATTTTCTGCATTCCACCAAAGCGGTCTTTTTGGATTTTATAACAAATTCTTCTACGTAAAATCTCAGTATTATTTTTGATATTTACAAAATTATCAGCGCCAACAATTTTTATATAAAACTTCTGAAGGTGTTCACCTTCTAACTGTACAACCTGATTGATGATTTCTTCAATAACCATCTTTTTGAGTTTTACTTTACTCATATTTAGTAGCTTTAAAGCCGCATCTTCATCACTTAACATATAACCTCCATTTGCGTTACAAGTGACAGTAACGCTCTGTTCAAAGCACTAGTCCAGTGGAAAGAAAAAGCTTATTAAGATTAAATAGTTAGAATGAATGACAATTTAAAATGGGCCATTTGCATGGCACTGAGTCATATTATTTTGTGGCCTATTATAAATGTTTGAGTTTTTATTATCACTTTTACCTATTCTACTAATTATAATGTCTAGAGAACTAACATCTTGCTGCTCCAGTTGTAACCTAATGGCTGTTAGTTTAGAATATAGAGTGATCGGTATTGGTGATGATGATGGCTATTTAATGGTTTCTAATTTTTAAACATGAAGAATAATAGTTTGAGTTTTTAAAGTATGTAGTATATTGAAATTATTCAATAATAAGTTAGCTATATCACTAATAAGGTTTTAATCGTGCGTATCTCAATCATTGGATCATGTCTATCAGCTTCAGTAGCATTGAGCTTGTCTAAAAAAGTAAATAATGCAGAAGTTAATCCGCCTAACCGCCATCTTCGCTCTGACTTGTTAATTTCTTGGCTAGAAAAGCGTAGTGAAAACTGGCTAGTCAAACTAGATCTACATGACTTAATAGAAAAAAACCTTGGTAATGTTGATAAAAACCAAGCTAGAGTAATGATGCAAAGCGTTAATAGGCTCAGCAAAATACCAATGAATATTCGTAAGAGCGATATAATCTTAATTGATCCAAATTATGATTTATCGCGTGAAGTTACAAGAATCAAAATGGATGATGGAGCTTGGAGTCCTGCTTATTTATGTGACTTACCTAAAAAATCTGAAATAAAAGGGCAAATAAAAACTTCACCCCTGATATCAATCAACCAATCTAGAAGTAATTATAAGAAAATTTTTGAAAAAATTAAGTCACTAAATCCAGATGTTAAAATTTTCTTTTTAAATTATCCCGTTACTGGCTTTAAAAAGCACGGTAATAAAAACAGGGTGTTAAGACAGGAAGAATTAGCCAAAACATTCAATGATCATAATGCTACAATCATACCTTTGGTTGAGCTTAACGACGGCTCACTAACTACCAAAGGCAGTCACTACTTCACAGATAATATATATGATACTTTTGCAGACTATATTATTAATATAGCAGAGGGGAAAATAAAACCTGCAGACCCAAACATAGTCTATAGCGAAGAGGAATTTGCCAAAATTGCTTCTGGTGAAGTTGATGCATGCAAAGTAGAAATAAAAAACCCATATCAAGATTTACCTTCCAGAAATTTTTGGCGCTCTGCTGTTGCTGATAAATTTATGCTTTCTATCACGGATTTATACAGCAAGAAGTTTGAAATAACTATGGAAGATAAAATAGCTACATGCGGTAGTTGCTTTGCTCAGCACATCGGTAAAAGAATGCAGACATCCGGCTTTAATTATTTTGATGTTGAACCTGCGCCAGAAGGTCTTTCTTCTCAGGAAAAAGAAGAGCAAGGTTATGGAATATATTCAGCTAGATATGGAAATGTATATACAACCCCTCAGTTAAATGATTTATTTGATCAAGCTTTTGATAAAAAGTCGAAAGATCTTGATGAAATTTGGGAAAAAGATAACAGATTTTATGACCCATATAGACCAAATCTTTTTGCGAATGGATTTGCTACTAAGCAAGATGTTATTGATGAAAGAAAGACTCATCTAAAACAGGTTAAAAAGATGTTTGAAGAGCTAGATGTATTTATCTTCACCCTTGGCTTAACTGAATGCTGGCATAATAAAGAAAAAGATAGAATTTATACGGTCTGCCCAGGCACTACCGCAGGAACTTTTGACCCTAATATTCACAAATTCAAAAATCTTAGTTTTGGCGAAACAATCGAGTCTTTTGAAAACTTCTATGCAAAGCTTATGGAAATTAACCCATCTGCCAGAATTCTACTTACTGTATCTCCTGTTCCGCTAACTGCTACGGCACAAGATCAACATGTTTTAGTTTCAACGATTGAATCAAAATCTATTTTGAGGGCGGTTGCTGGTGAGCTATATAGGAAATATGATAATATAGATTACTTCCCATCATATGAAATTGTTTCATCTCATCCGTTTAAAGGAATGTTTTATAAAGATAACCTTCGTCAGGTCAGACCTGAAGGGGTTGACTTCGTTATGAGTCATTTCTTCAAAGAACACGCAACTAATAATGTTATCGAAATTAAGGGTGAAGATGAGAATGAAGAATTCTGTGACGAATCATTTTTAGAATTGCAGAATGCCAACAAATTGAATAATAAGGTTAATTAATTAGAACTTGAAATAAGAATATGTCATCTCCAGCTATAAAAAAGGAAGCTCTATTAGAGCAGGTTTTAGAGAAAAATGTATTTTATGTTCCAAAACATGAAACATCGCCAATATATAAATCTCCAAAAGCTAAAGTTAAAATAGCATCAATAGTATCTGACTTAGTTTTCGATCTTTTTAGGTTTGATGCTGAAATGGATATAATATTAGAATCTGAATATGAAGGAAAGCCAGAAGATAGTGACGCAGATTTTTTCCTGGTAGATTCTAATTTTTTTACTGCCACAAAAGATTGGGATTTTAAACAAACTAAGGGCTCTGATGCATATAAAAAACTTCTATATGTAATTAAAAAGTTTAAGGAACGTAAAATTCCAACGGTTTTTTGGATAACTTCAGATAAAATCTATTATCCACATTTTGTGGAAATATCTAAACATTTCGACCACGTTTATTATGCAGATAAAGGGGCGAAAAAATATCTTGAAAAAAGAGCAAAATATTTACCCCCTGCGGTTCAAACTGCTTTATTCCATCCATATACTACCTTCAAAGAAAGTAGAGAAAGAACAATGAACATCTTATTTGATGGCTGGAATGATATATGTACAGGTGGCTATACACCATATTCTGACTTAATTGATAATTTAGACCCTCAAGAACTTTCTGTAGTTGATTCAGAAAATAGGCTTTGGCAGGGTGTTCGTGGTAGGATGCCAAAACATATTAAAGACACTGCAAAAGGATGTGTACATTCGGAAAGTCTGCCTGATGTCTTAAGGGCTTCAAAAATATATCTTTCATTCACGGAATCACTTCGTTCACCTATGCTGCAAACTTGGAAGATGCTTCAAGCTGCGGCTTGCCGTGTTCCAATAGTTCATGTTGGTGAATTAGATGAAGATGATTTCAGAAAAGAGCTAGTAGAAGAATGTGATAATTATTGGCAGGCGTTAGCCAAAATAACACGTATAAAAGAGGACTTTCTATATGGGGAAACTATTTCTCATATTTTATGGAGGGAGGTTTTTGAAAAACATTCTAGCACAGAAAGACTCAATACAATTTTAGAAGACCTAAAAATAGAAACTAAAAAAGAGGAAGAGCCTTTAGTTACGTTAGTTGCTCCAACTGCCAACCCGCATTTTATAGATTTTTTGATTGAACAATATGAGTGCCAAACTTATTCAAATAAAGAGCTAGTAATTGTTGCGAATAGTAAAAAAATTGAAGACTGGGATGAAATATCTAAAAGATTTGACGATCGCGATGATGTAATATTCACGTTTGTCCCTAAAGACTGCTTTGCAGGAACAGCAATGAATATAGGTAAGTCTATTGGTAATGGTGAATATGTTTTTAGAATAACGGATGACGATTGGTATGGCCCAGAATATTTGACAGATATAATGCTCTCCAGAAAGTCAGTTGATGCAGCAATAATGGGTAAGAAATTCACTTTTTTCAAATTTGATGAAGAACAAGAAATTTATTTACGCAAAAAGTTTAAAACTAAACCAATGGTTTTTTATGCAAAAGACCTTCATTATGAAAGAGTTGGTTTAGCAGGTAGCACAATTGGCGGTAAGGCTTCTCAATTTAGTGATATGCCATATCCTAATGATCAAGCTGGTTCTGCGGATGCAGAGTTAAGCTTGGTTCTCCGCGAAACTAAGCAAGATGTTGTTTGTTTATGTGTGGATCAATTGAACTTTTTAGTTGGTAGGTCAGAAGATGGTGCTAGACACACTTGGCCTTTAAGAAAAGGTGGTCTGCTAAATAATAGTGTTTTAGCAACGACTTCTATTGATGAGTTGTTGGTATAAATTTATAATAAAATAAAATTATGACTCAAAAAAATAAAAGAATTTTTATCATTAATCAAACTCTTGCTTTGGGTTCTGGTGGCATGGAAAGAACTTCTGTTGAACTCGCTAATGAGTTAGTTTCAAGAGGTTGGGATGTTGCGCTTAGTTATTTTTATAAAACAAGTAATGATGAGATTTCTTACGATGTAGATGAAAATATATCTCATATTAAACTGGAGAAAGTTGAAATTGCAAAGGCGGATTTCATGCCCGACATAGAAAAATTTAACCCTGATGTAATTTTAGTATTTTACACTGATAGAACCATCAGAAAGTTAATGAAGAATATTTTGCAAGCTGGTGTGCCGATTGTTCTTCATCAAGGTAGCAACCCTAAAAGAATAATTGAAAATAATTGGGTTAATAACAAAACTCCACTTCCTAAAGCTATCTGGGAAAATGAAATAGTAGCTTCTACTGCTTCAAGAGTTAGGGTTACTTTACCAAGCTACAAAAACTTTTTTCCTAAATATTTGCAAAATCATGTGGTCGCATTTGGTAATGCTACAAGACCAGCTGAAGAGAATTTTGAAGCTTTAAGGAATGATAATGAAAGAAGAAAAAGAATAATTAATATTGGGGGATTAAAGCTTAATAAAAATGTTTTTCCTGCGGTAGAAGCCTTTGCAAATATTGCTGAAGACTTTCCTGATTGGGATTTTGTAATATTTTCTGACAAATCTAGAGCAGAGCTTTTGGATGATGTGAATAGTATAATTAAAGAGCACTCTTTAGAAAAACGCATTTTAATAAAAGAACCTACTAACGAGATTTATAGTGAATATGCCAAGTCAGATATTCATTTAATTGCATCATTGAGTGAAGGTCACCCAAATTGTGTAGCAGAGGCTATGTGTAATAGCTTACCATCAATAGGCTTACAGAGCTGCCCTGGAACTAATGAACTTATTGAGCATGAAAAAAACGGCCTACTTGCACCTGAAGAATTAGAGCAAAAGGAAGGTTTAGAAATTTGCATGAGAAAACTTATGGAAGATGATTCTTTAAGAAATAAGCTTGGACAGCAAGCTTTGAAAGATAGCAAAAAATTTGATCCAAAGGAAATTTATGACAAATGGGAGAGTTTATTAAATGATGCGATTTCTTCATCCCGTGAAAAAATTACAAAACAAAGAATCGCTGCTAATAAATATGATGCCCAGCATAGTTTAAGAGCAGTAAATCAAGTTTTTGATGACGATTATCAAATGGAAGGATGGTAATAATGAATCATTTAAATGAAGTAAAGGCAGATAACTTGAATAATATTGAAGCTGTTGAAACAGATGAAGAAAATTTCCAGACAGAATCAGTTGCTGATAGCATTTTAAGAATCAGGGCAGAAGAATATGCCAAAATTGTTAGGTTGAATAATATTGCCATTAGGCAAAGACTTAAAGAAGAGAAGGCTAAGAAAAACAATGTAAATTTGAAAAATAATCAGAAGCCACAAAACCAAAATAAGGCAACCCAAAATAAGAATAATAATCCAAAAGTTAAGCTGACTAAAAAAGAAAAACTGATTCTTAAATTTAAAAGGAATCCTAAACAATATCTCGCAGACAGCAAATATGCTTATTTTAGATTCTGGTCTTATTTTATCCCAAAAAATTTAAAATTTACGAAGGAGTAAGAGCAAGCAAAACCATGGCAGATATATCTGGTCTAATAAATATGGATATTCATAGAAGGAAAAGCACTTTAAGGGTCTCTAAGCAACAAGATGTTGTTTATCTAAATGTCCCAAAATGCGGATGCACAAATATTAAAGTAGCTCTTTGGAGGTCGGCAGGGGCTAAAGAACCTTTTTTCAACAGTCTCCAATTTGATAAAAATTTACTTTATTCTTTTGATTTTAGAAGACCTCGCTTAGAGAAAATGAAAGGTAATAACCCTTTTGTTTTTACAATTGTTAGGAACCCTTTTGCACGTATTTACTCCGGATATGTTGATAAGGTTTCAATGTGTCTGGAAGACCCAGAAAGAGACCCTATGAAAGTTTTAGATGAGGAATTTTTGAGCAAGGGTAAAACTACATTTACAGATTTTCTTCTTTATCTGAAGAGCCAAAATGATGAGGATAGAAACATCCACTTCAGGTCAGCATCTTATCAAGCAAATATTGGTATAGTCAAAGCTGATTATATTGGTTATCTTGAAAATATTGAGGAATCAGTGAAGTTTCTTTCCAGTAAAATTGATGGTTTTAGATATAGCATTAGAAGTGATAATATAACCGGCAGTAAAAATACTCTAATGGACACTTATACAAATGAACATGTGGATTTGGTAAAAGAGATATATGCTAAAGACTTTGAAAATTTTGGATATTCAACCAACATCGATGATGCAATGATTGCTCCTAGCTTGCTCAAAGCAAGCTAGGATAAAGTTTTTAAATAGAGACTATAATATTTTTATTTCAGTATTTTAAATTTAAATCATGTAATTCCCTGCAATACGAATTTGCAAGCTATCTGTTGCTTCACTGTCGAGAACTCCAGTCCATGATGATGAGTTTGAAGTTATCTCTAAAAATTTTACATGATTAGTGCTTTCTTCAACTTGCGCAGCAAGCTTTCTAGAGGAGACAAGATTAAAGCCAGCATATTTAGAGATAGCACAGGCAGTATCATTCACCGCTGCTGTGAAAGGCAAGCCATCTATATATAAATTCCCCGTGCTATCCAAAGCACCAGTTGATCCGTCTAGCTTTATAGTTATATCAAAGAAAACCCTATTACCTATAACGGTATAATGACCTGTCTGAATATCATAAATATTTGCGCCGACAGTTGTTTCACCTTTTAATACAGGTGTGAATGTTCCATTAGGGAAAATAGTTCCTTCGGAAAAAGTCACTTTTGCAGAAGTTTTATCAATAGATAAAGCCTCATTCCATGTGCTGCCATCAGATGAAACTTTGATGTGGAAATCATCATCGCCAGTTAGACCAAACTCTGCTCTGCCTTCATAATTTGTTTGAAATAAATGGGAGGCACTATCGCTAACAGAATCTTTATTAACTTTTACTTGAGAGTCATCACCATTATGGTCAAAAAGCACAGCATCTGACTTAACGGATAGTTTGTTGGTGTCATCTGCATCTGTATTGATTCCCAACTTTAGTTGGCTTTCAATAACTCCACTAGCAACCCAATTGCTTCCATCAAAAGTATATAACTTATCTTCATCATTTACCCATAAAGTCATGCCCTCATTTGGCTCTAAAATGACCCAGCCTTTTGAAGGGTGATAATATGTTAGTTTGGCTTCCTCACCGCTCCAATCATCTGTTGCTGAAGATGCTATAATATATAAATCACCTTCTTCAGGGCTGCTTGGTGGAGTAGCTAAGCTTAAACTTTTTGCGCCATTATTAATTAAACTATCAATTTTTAAAAAACCCTCATTAACCAAAATTTCTTTATTAGTTTGGTTTTGTGAAAGATAGGTAATCTCGAGATTCTTAGTTTTATTAATTGCCATAAGTTTAAATCCATTAATCGTTAATGAACGAACTTTACGACTTGCTTAATAAATCCGGAAGTGCCTTAACACAGAATTTTAAAGATAAATTATTTCTAAATTAGTTAGAAAATCTATGGTGGTTTTCACTAAACCATTTCATTACTTTGTCTAGACCTTCTTCTAAT
>CAYGRX010000069.1:0-8844 GCA_964352365.1 uncultured Rickettsiales bacterium | reverse complement strand
AATGTAGCATATATCAAATCAGAAACATTAACAGATGAATTAGTTTTTGTATCTCAGTTAGGTACTGATTATGTGCCATTTATGTGGTTCTTAATGACTGATGATTTCAATAACAACCCTGGAGCAATGCCTCCAACTATTCAGGTAAGTGCAACAAGTAGTTTAGGTAATGAATATACTTTTGAAATAGTTGATAATGATGACGGTACATTCACCGCAAACCCTGTTGGCTTCGATATTAATGAACTGGCTGAAGGCGAGACTGTAAATATTAATTTTAGTTTTGGTGCATGTTATTACTATTATGTTGATGGTCAAAGATTTATTGGTGAAAACTATAGAGAAGCTGAGATCACTATAATAGGTCAAAATGAATTCCCTATGGTTATGGCGGAATGTCTTGAAGTTTGTGAAACGGACGCAAGTGTTATATCTAATATACATATTTGTGATGATGACCAAGAAAATAACTTTTTTGAACATGAAGATGTATTAATTAATGGTGAGCAGGTTTGGGATGGTTCAACCTTCACAACAACATTAAGCTTAGATTCCACTTTAAATCAACCACTAGTTGATGGTGGGGGTAATGCATTAAATGTAACTATTGAAATTGTAAGCTTTGATGGTTCGGATATTGAGTGGAAAATTACTGAGGAATCTTTAGCGGAAATTGCTCCATTCCTAGACCAAGGTGAAAGCGCATTTGCTAACTTTAGTCTTGCAGTGACTGATTCTTTCGGAGCTACGACTGAAATACTACTTTGCCTAAAAATTAATGGTAAAGGTGGAAATGGCCAGCCAGAAGTTGTCCATGCTTGCTTTAGGGAAGATGAGGCAAATGATAGCTCAATAGCGCCAAATGATTCGATATCCACAGATAACTTTGTGTTTGATTTAAATGATTTTGTTTCAGATCCTGAAAATGAAGCTCTTACATTTGAAATGGTTAATACTCCAAATGGATTTATGACTACTAACGTTGGTGGTGTTGAATATCAAATAGTAATCGAAATTTCAGAAAATGGTTTAGTAACTATAGTTGATGGACAAGAAGAACTTCTTGCACTTAACGATGGTGAAATTGCTACATTCTCATTTGAATATACTGTATCTGATGGCACTAATGATCCTGTTTTAGGAACGGGTGAGATAAAAATCTACGGTACCAATGATGATGAGCCACCAGTTGTAGATATGGTTTGTTTTGTTGATGATGAAGATGCTATAACAGATGCTACTGATGATGATTTAAATGATTCAATTGTTGATGATGCTGATCCAAATATTTTACAATTTAATATTGCTTCGCAAGTTGCAAGTCAAAACCCTGATGTAATCGCATCAGCAGATATAATTGAATATAGTTTTCCTGAAACAATTACAGCTACTAGAGCAGATGGTACTGTAATTGAAATCAGAATTACTGAAACATCTGAGGGTATTATAAGAATTGATAACCCTGATGTATTAGACCAATTAGCTGAAGGCGAAATTATAGATTTTAACTTTGAATATACAATTACTGGCTTTAACAATGTGACAAGCCTTGACATGGTAAGTGGTTCTGGTCCGACTACAACTGAAGAAGCTTTTTCTATAAGTGCTCAAGGTAAAATCCAAATTTTAGGCACAAGCGATTCTGAGCCTCCTGTTGCTTTATCTGCTGAGTATTTTGAAGATGAGGATGGTTTGGAAACAAACGAAGAGCTACTAACTGATATTGATGCAAATGATGATGTGACTCCTGATATTGAGGGTGATTTGACATTTGAATTACCTGTAACTGAAGGTACGAGTAGCAATTTAACTTATACTGTGCCTGCTACTGTAGAGGTAGGAGGTATAACCTATACTGTTACTAATAATGAAGATGGCACTGTAAGCCTTGATACTGCTGAATTCCAATACCTTGAAAGAGAAGATGAAGTTACATTGGAAATACCTTTCGCTGTTATGGATGAGTTTGGTAATGTTTCAGATAGTATGATTACTGTGACAATATTTGGTCGTGATATTAATGCTGAAGATGATAATGACTTAGTAGCTACACAAGGTGAAGATACCTTATTGGATGTGCTTAGTAATGATACCGATCTTGATGGTGATGATGTAACTGAAGTTCTTTCGATAGATAGTTTATTTGTTAATAACGAGCCTATTGATGATGCGAACATATTAGATTATCTTTCCATAATAAATGGAGAGGTTTATTTAAGAGCTGATGCGCCAATTCCAACTATACCAAATGGTGAATCTATATTTATTAAGTTTGGTTATACTTCTACTGATGATAGAACTGATGGTGTTGATGAAACTGATGATGCAAGTGTAACCCTTAGATTATTCGGCACATATATTCCGCCACAAAGTAATGACGGTTTAGTTGATGACGAAGATGCATTAGATGGTAACGTACTTGCAGGCGATCTAGATGACGGTACATATAATGATAATGGTACTGAAGATCAAACTGATGATACAATCACATTTAACTTAAATGATGGTATTGAGCAAGGTTCTTCAACTGCTACATTAACCTTTACTCCAATTGATGAAATAGAAATTGCAAATGTGATTGACCCTGACAATCCTGGTGTAAATATTCCTGTAACTGGTTCAGTTTCAGCTGATGGAACATTAACGATTACTAACCCGGAAGTATTAGATTTTATGAATGTTGGTGAGGCATTTATTAAAAACCTTGAAGTTACGGTTTATGATGGTGTTCAAAATACTAACTTAATAATTCCAGTGACTATCCTTGGAACTAACGATAATCCTGAGGATGAGAATGAGAATGAAATTCTTGACCCTGTTAATATGCAGCAACCAACTGATTCACTTTTATTGAATGCTACAGATATTGATGATGTTGACTCTGATCTAATAATCTCTGATTATACATACACTGTAACGGGCCCTGATGGGGTTGATACTTCAGGTGTTTCTGTAGTTGTTAACACTTCAACTGGTGTTGTGCATATTTATTATGATACATTGCCTCCTATAAGTGCTAATGAAAACTTTACTGTAGTTATAGATTATACAGTTCAAGACCCACAAGGTGGTGAAACTGACTCTGTTGCTACTTATATAATCGGTGGCACATATATTCCGCCACAAAGTAATGACGGTTTAGTTGATGACGAAGATGCATTAGATGGTAACGTACTTGCAGGCGATCTAGATGACGGTACATATAATGATAATGGTACTGAAGATCAAACTGATGATACAATCACATTTAACTTAAATGATGGTATTGATGAAAACTCTAGCCCAGTACAGAGTTTCACTCCAATAGCTGAAACACAAGTTGCAACAGTTGAAAACCCAGATAATCCTGGTGTAAATATTCCAGTAACTGGTTCAGTATCAGCTGATGGAACATTCACAATAACTAACCCAGAAGAATTAGACTTCTTAAATATTGGTGATAGTATTGTAATAAACCTAGATGTAACTGTATTTGATGGTGTTCAAAATACTAGCTTAACAATTCCAGTAACTATTCTTGGTACAAACGATGCGCCAGTTGATGGTAATGAGAATGTTGTTCTTGATGAAAATATCACTGAAACAACTATTAATGTTTTAGATAACACGGACGATGTTGATAACAATGAAGATACTGATCACACAGTAACTTTAGATCCTAATAGTCCTATTACTATAACTGGTCCAGATGGTCCTGTTACAGTTCCTGCTGAAGCAGTTACGCTAAATGCAGGTGGTACTTTAAACGTTAATATTGATGATTTAGAGCCACTTGCAAATGGTGAACAATATATTGTTACAGTTCCTTACATTGTTGATGACAATGAAGGTCAACCAAACAGCACAGTTCAATCTACTGCGACTATAACATTTACAAATCAATCAGGTGTTCCGCAAATTGGTGATGGTTTATCAGATGATGAAGATGCAATTTTAGATGCTGACGTGGCAAATAATGTTGTAGATGAAAACGATTCATCTAATGATAATACAACTGTTAATGACCAAACTGATGATATTTTAACTTTCAACTTGCTTGATGTTGTAAGTGACTCTGATAGTGACCCAAGCGATGTAAATGTTACTGATGTAAATATTACGCCAGTTGTAGTTTCATTCCCTGATGGTGACGAAACAATTACGTTCACAAACAACGGTGATGGAACTATTACATTTGATGATCCAGATGTGTTTGACCAATTACAAGTTGGCGAATCTGTTTCCGTTCCTGTAGAATTCACGGTTATGGATGAAAATGGTAACATAACAACTGGTACTACAAATATTATAATCCATGGTACTAACGATGCTCCTTCTGATGCTAATGAGAGCGACACCACAGATTATGGTGTGCAGCCTGATGTTAACGTATTAGATAATAGCGGTAATGGTGTTATTGATGTTGATAATGATACGCATACAGCATATCTGAACCCAACTGAACCTGTTACAGTAACTGGTCCTGATGGTCCAGTGCCAATTTCTACTGATACGGTTACACTTAGCGCTGATGGTACAATTAACATCAATTATGATGATTTACCTGAAATTAATCAGGGTGAGCAATATACTATAACTATTCCATACATTGTTGATGATGGTGAAGATAACAATAATACTGATACTTCTGTTGCAACAATTATAATTGGTGGTAATAACGAACCTCCAGTTACTGAAAGCGTTAATTACCAAGAAGATGAAGATGGTGATGAAGAGTTTTTAATTGCAAATGATAACCAGACAGAAGTTGAAGGGGCTCTAGTATTTGCATTTAATGCAAGTGATAATGATATTGGTGATATATTAACTTACTCATACAGTAACTTACCAATAGTAACTTTGCCTGATGTTGATGGTACTAGTTTTGAGCTTAGCGTTACATTAACTGACATAAACGGCAACCCAGACAATACTGGTGGATACTTCATGCTTGATACAGAGCAATTCCAAGCTCTTGAGTTAGGAGACCAAGTTACATTCTCTTTCGACTATACAGTTAGTGATGGTAGTGCTGTTTCAAACACTTCATCGGTAACTGTTACTATACATGGTCAAGATGTTGTGGCTGTTGATAACACTGGTCTTGAATTCCAGGAAAATAGTGGAAATGTACTTATTGATGTTCTTGCTGATCAAGGTGAAGAAGATTCTGACTTTAACGTAACTGGTGATGAATTACATCTTCGTGATGATAGTATTGGCGAGATAACTGTTAGAGATGCTCAAGGTAACGTAGTTAATGTTGACACAACTGGGCTTTTAACAATTGTAAATAATCAGGTTCAGGTTAACACAGGAATAATTGAAATTCCAAATGGTCAAACTTGGACAGTTGAAACAACTTATATTGCTTATGATCCTAATGAAGATGAGGAAGATACTGCTATATTAAGCTTCTCTTTAACTGACCCTAACTTGCCTCCTACAGATGAAAATGAGGGAGATGAAGAAGATGGTGGACCAATAATTGTACAGGAAGATGAAGATATAACTATCAATGTTCTTGATAACGCTGATGATGATGATTTACCAGATGATGACTTAGATTTCTGTGTTACGGGCTTAACAGTTGGTGGTGATCCTATTTTAGAAGCTGATTGGGGGCTATATATCACTTTCGTAGAAGAAACTGGTGAGCTTACATTAATTACTGATAATATTAGTATTGATGCTAATGGTGATCCGATTCAAGTTGTGGTTAACTATACTGTTAAAGATGAGGCTGGTGAAGAAGACGAATCAACTGCTACATTTGAAGTTATTCCTGAAAATGATCCGCCTAAAATAAACGATATAGTTTTTGTAGAAGATGAAGATGATATCATTAATGCTGATACTGCTGAACCAGATTTGAATGATTCAACAGTAGGTGACGGTACGTTTGAGTTTAATCTTTTAGATCCTGCTAACCCAGTGGTTACTGATCCTGAAGGTGATACTTTAACTTTTGATGAAGATAGTGGAACAGTCAATGTAACCGTAACTGAAGGACCTAATGCTGGTTTAACTTTAGCAGTTGCTTATACAGTAACTTCCGCAGGTATTATAAACTTGGTTGATGACACTTTATTTAACCAATTAGCCTTTGCAGATGTTGCTGAATTTGAAGTTCCATTTACAGTTAACGATAGTAACGGTAATGAAGTTACTGATACTACTACTATTAGAATCCTTGGTGTTAATGATGGTCCACAGGATCCAGATGAAGAATATGAAATTCCAGAAGGTGAAAAAATCATATTCAATGTTCTTGATAACGAGCAGGGAACTGCAACTGATCCAGATGGAGATGATTTAGATATCTGTATAGATGTTCTTACAGTAAATGGGGTAGAGATATTTAATATTGAGAATGGTGATAATCCTGCAATATTAGAAACTTATTTGATTGTAGATGAAGAAACTGGTGAAGTTTGTTTTGATTCTTCTTCTATTAGTATTCCAACTGGTGGTGATCCAATCCAAGTATTGATTGATTATACTGTTAAAGATAATGATGGCGGTGAAGATACTTCTACAACTACTATAACAATTGTTCCATCTGATGATCCTGATGTTGAAATTCCAAATGATAGTTTGGAAATTGAACTTGTAACTGATGATGCAGAAGATATTGCATCTGGTGTTCCGGATATCAACTCGGATTCAATAACTAACATGGTTTATGATGAAACTAATGTTCCAACATTTGCTGATGATGTTATTGAAGGTAATGATGGTGATGATACAATTAGAGGTGATCTTGAAAACTTTATCATTACAGCAACTGCTGGTGATGCTACTGCCGAAGGTATAGCATTTATTGGTGAAGTTGCGAAAGCAATAACCGATGTGTCAATTGATGAAAACATTATAAATTTTGGTGATGATCAGATTGATGGTGGTAACGGTAATGACCTTATAGTTGGTGATGCGCAAAACGTGTTATTACAAGCTAACCAAGGGGATATGTCGGCTACTCATGATGTTGATTGTGTTGATCCTAATGTTTACGCAAGTGCTAATGCTAAAATTATCAACAACAATATAAACTTTGGTGATGATAATTTAGTTGGTGGTCATGGTGATGATACTATCATTGGCGATACTCAAAACATTACTATAGAGTATAATAACGGTGAAACTACTATTGCTCCAGTTGGTAGTCCTGATGCTGTAGTCAATGATGATGATGATGCATTCGGTATTGCTTCTGGTGAGCAAAACACATTCGCATTTGGTAATGATACAATTGAAGGCGGTAAGGGTAATGATACTCTAACTGGTGATGTTGAAACTATTACTGTTATTGTCGATGGAGTTGAAACCGTATTAGATGTTAATGGTGATTTAAGTTCAGCTGGTATCTTCCAGTTTGGTGAAGATACATTTGTCTTCGATGCTTCAAGCTCATTTGGTGATGATACAATAACTGACCTAAATGCTGGTGGTGTGAATGACCATATTCAGTTCAACGGAGTAACTAACGTTGCGGACCTTAATTACACATTAGAAGTAGTTGGTAGTGCAGTTAAAATGAATATTGATGCTAACAATAACGGTAACTTTGAAAGCTCTATTACTTTTGAAGGTTACACTGACACAAGTGTAATTGATGCATACTTAAATGGTGGTGATATTATCTTCGGGTAATATTAATATTATATGCTAAATCTATAAGGCCTTGATTGTTTTAATCAGGGCCTTTTTTATAGAATTTAACGTTTATTCTTAACGCTTTTCCAAAATAAATTTTTATGGTATAATGTAGGTATTATGGTGGGAATAGATTTAAATACAACTTCAGCTTTACTAGGCATTAGTAATAACAAAATTAGCTCTAACGTTAATGATGTACTAACTTCTAATGCTCCTAGCACTTCTGATATATTAACATCTGCATTTTCAGTAGATTCTGCAAAATTTAGTAATTTGAGTAAATCTCAAACATCTTCATTCTCTAATTTGGAAAAATTCATTAACGATAATATTGGTGATGATAATGATAAGGCTAAATTATTAGGTGATTTAAAAGCGGTAAAAAGCATTATAGAATTTGGTGATACTTCAGCTAGTTTGGATCCTGTTTTTAGTCTTTTAGCTGGCCTTCCAGGTTTGAATGAATCAACTGGAATATCATCTCAAAATAGCAATTCATTGCTAATAGACTCACTAGTTTGAGTTAAATAATATTAATATTTAGTCCTTAATGGAGAAGGGGAGCCAACTACTTCTTTTTTGGAGTGGTTTTTTTCTTGGCTGCTGCAGGCTTTTTCTTCGTTACAGCTTTCTTTGGCTTTTTCTCTTTTTTAGGGTCATTCGCAATTATTTCAATCGCATCCTCAAGTGTTACATCAAAAATATCAGTTTTAATTGAGTGGAAATTTTTATTATGCCCAACAAATGGACCATACCTACCAATTGAAACAGTAATATCTTCTCCAGTTTCTGGGTGCTTACCAAGTTGGATAGGTAAACTAATTAAAGCTCTAGCTTTCTTTTCATCCACATCTTCAGGTTCAACGCCTTTTGGTAGCCCCTGACGTTTGGGTTTTACAGCGGATTTACCCTTTCCTTCAGGTTCGCCTAATTGTAAATAGAAGCCATAAGGACCTTTCCTTAGGGTTACATCCTTACCTGTTTCATCATCCTTATATATAATTTTTGTTTCAAACTCAGTGGCTTTTTTTGCATTTTCAATTCCACCTTCACCTCCTTCGTTATCATCTCCACCTAAAATAGCTTCAATTTTAATTGTGGTTTTGCATTCAGGGTAGTTTGAGCAACCTAAAAATGCACCATATCTACCAAGTTTTAAGCCTAACTGGCCACCTTCGCAGTTAGGGCATTTTTTCTTTTCCTTAG
>CAYGRX010000068.1:0-8854 GCA_964352365.1 uncultured Rickettsiales bacterium | reverse complement strand
ATAATATGGTTAGTGGAATATTTATTGCTAGTGAAAATATATTGAATTCCAACTTTCAAGCTTGCATCCATCACAATTGGTGCTTTTGCATTTATACTAACTTCAAAACTTCCATCATCTTTCTTTTTAGAGGTTGATATAAATAACATCAAAAAGTTCTCTCTTTCAACTTCAATAGTCTCTAAGCACTCATCCATATCTGATTTTGAGATTAACTTATTCTCATAACCCACTGGAATAACAGGGAAACAAACAGAGTGGTCATTTACGCATTGCAGAAGTTTGAAGTTATCTAAGGCTTTAATAGGGAAGTCAACTAGGGCAAAATGTAAATCTTCTTTAAAGCCATAAATTCCTTTAGGGAAATAAATTGCCTTTTCTAAATCAACTTCAAGCTCGCCAAAGCGACTTTCAATTTTCATCTTTTCTGATGAACCCTCTTGTTCTAAACCTTCTTTGGCTTCTATCTTCATTGTTTTAAAGTCCTTTTCATAAGCTACTTGCATAATCTACCTCCTTTTATGCTATTTGTAAAACATTGTCTAAAATAATTCCTTCAATTAATTTTAGCTAAATCTAAACCTATAAATATTTTGTTAAATTCAGGTCGCTCAATCTTGGGAAATTTGAGAAAACTGCCTCTAAAACAGTTTCTGCCTGAGAGATTTGAATTGAAAGTTCTATAACATTAGGTGTTACTTTATCGGCCAAACGTTCTTCAAAAACTAATTTTGACCTTTGGTGAAACTCTACGCTATCCTCCATAATTCTGGCATTGTTACCCATATCAGCTCTTAATGTAATAAGTTCTTCAATTGCCTTATCTAAAAGGATTCCAGCTTCTTCAAGCCCAGCTCCCCCAGCTCTCTCAGCAGTTTTTGACAAGTTAATTGCACCAATTAAGTCTTTAAATGCTGGGTCTGATGCAGTTACTCCATACTCAACCCTTAATGAGGTTGAGGCATCAACTGAAAAGGTAAATTCATCACCATTATAATATCCAGCAGTTGGTTGGCCGTTAACAATGTTGTTTGAAAGTTTTAAGTTTGAAACTGGTTCCTCATTATTTTTTGATCCGCCAAATACAAAATTTGCACCATCTCTTGTGTTCAAAAGCCCTGTAATTGAATCTAAGATTGAGTTACCTATGCCATTAATATCAGTCGAATTAGCATTGATGGAATTTTCTAAAATTAAACTCTCTTTAAATTCTACAGCAAGTTCTAAAATTCTATCTACTGATCTATATGCTACATCAAGCTTTCTATTTGATTCATTTATAGTATTTATAAACCTATCAGCCCTTGAAACTGATGCTTTAAAGCTTTCAACTACAGTAATGTCTCCTTCTAACTCGCCAAAAGTATCTGCTTTACTCTCCGCAGCTATTTTTCCTTGCATATCATTCAAGTTACCTTGAATTTTTTTAAAGTCATTGATGGTGCTATTATATAGTTGTATCGAACTTGGCATAACTATCTCCTAATTATTTTTATAACAAAGCTTCTTCTAGTTTATCGAAAAGCTCTCTTACAATGTTGATAACACTAGCTGACGCTGAATATGAATTTTGAACTTGTATAGTTAAAGCCAACTCTTGATCAATATTTACTCCACTAATATCATCAATTCTATTTTGCAGTGATTCTGTCAAAAGTATCTGTTTATTATATTCGGTTTCTGCTGAATTTGATTTCAATGAAGCTGAGTTGTAAATTTCAGTGATATATGCATTGATAGTGGTGCTTAATTCTGGAAGTCCACCTGCTGACTCAAAAAATATATTGTCATTCTGCAATGTAATTAAATCTAGTGCAATTGAGTTGCTACCCGCTCCAATTTCGTATGTATAGACTGATTCAGAGCCAGTTTGCGTAGAGAGCTGAACTCGCCCACTGGTGATTTTTGATGGGTCAGCCTTAATATCACTTCTAATATCTAGGTTTACTGATGCATTTTGTTCTTCACCTCCATATGTGAAGAAATTATTCATGCCAAAAAAGTGAGAAATACCTTTGCCAGTTGCGCTGGCAGGAATATCTGATGCCGTAGGGTTTCCTGCGTGTGCACTGTCTAATTGATCTATGCTAAATCTAATATTGCTACCAGCAGTTTCAATTTTTAAAAAACCTTCAGTGCTACCATTTGTAATTTCATTGCCATTTGCATCAACTAAGCTTGCTTTTAAAAACCCGTTGTTAGATGAGGATAAAACTAATTCACCATCTGTTCCGGAAATTGAACTTGGCCCATATTTTGTATTAATAATATTAGTATCAGGATCGGGTGCTGTGAATGTATAAGTTATAGTTTCGTTGCTGACATTTCCAGATTCATCAGTAACTGAAACTACGAAATCAACTGTAAAGGTTTCACCTTCTCTTAATCCAGCTGCTCCTGCATCGGTTAGGTCTAGGGAAATACCCCCAGCTGTAGATAGGCTATTATCTGTTCTATTCCTTGCGCCACCATCAACATTGGCTGAGTTGAATATAGGGGTGATTGCTCCGCTAGAATAAGTATCATAATTTATTGTGTATGAGCTTACATCAAAATTAATTTGTTCACCCAATGCATTTAAATTTGTAAATTCAAAATCAATATCAAATGTGCCAGAAACATTTGCCCCACCAGTCAAGGTAGCTCCACTTGCTGAGATTGCCGTACTTCCGGATGTATCTATCGTGAAACTATTCCCATCAGATCCAGAATCGTCATGTTTGATATTTATAATTGAGCCATTTCCAACTGAGTAGGTTGCAAGTGAAATACTTGCATTGGTGGATCCATTTAGAGTGTTTAAAGTATTATTTATCGTGCCAGATATACCAAGTCCTAATTCAATCTGGTTTCCTACAGGAGTCACACCATTTGCAACATATTCGTAAGATATGCCGTTAACTATAATAGTATCTCCAGCTGTTGGCTGACTGCTAAAACTCATTGTGCCGCTAGCTTCTGCTGATGTAACGGAAGTTCCTGTAGATGCTACCTTTATGTTTTTTGCATCCCCAACATTTACAGATTTAGAGCTTTGAACGCTGTAGTAACTGTTTATTTCATTAATAAGTGAAGAAACAGTAAATGTACCTGTTCCACTACCTGCTCCATTAAACTCATCAAAATCTATTTCTAGAGGTAGTAAGTCATCTCCATATCTATCTTGTATAGGATTACCATTTGCATCTAATGCTGCCAATCTAAAGCTGCCTTCAAACAAAAATTCGTCATTAAGACTTGCGACTTCAGTACCGGTTAAGCTTTGAGGGGGTGGAAAGCCCGTTCCGTCATTATGCACCTCATTAAAAGCATCGGCATAATTAATTACAAAATTATCTAATTGATCTGTAATTGTGGGTAAATTTATATCTCTTAAGTCTAATAAACCCCTCAATTTTCCACCTGGTATCTCGTCCACTTGGCGGGTTGCATTACTAGCTGAAAGAAGTGTTTCAACGTTTCTAGATAAGTTACCATCATTATCAAGCGCGGTTATAGTAATGGCATTTGTTGGAATGTTGTTTTTTAGTTCATCAACTGAACTAAGCCTTTCATAA
Source organism: uncultured Rickettsiales bacterium (assembly GCA_964352365.1). Taxonomy (GTDB): domain Bacteria; phylum Pseudomonadota; class Alphaproteobacteria; order Rickettsiales; family UBA8987; genus CAYGRX01. Next base: position 5,297 of record CAYGRX010000068.1, on the reverse strand, counting down.
TTAATAACATATCTTTGCGTACCACCTAAAAGCTCTGCACTAGAAACCTTTATACTTACTTGGTCAAATTCATTAAAGGAAATATCTGCATCAATAATTTCTTTTAGCTTATTTAATTCCACATCACGTGCATCTAGAAGGCCTCCAGTTTGTCCGCCAATACTTGCATTTTCTCTTATTGCTTCGTTGATATCACCTAAAGAATCTAAAATTCCATTTAATTCAGAGATTGTATTTTTAATTTCAATTTCTGCATTCAACCTTTCGTTATAAACACTATCTGAAACATTCGTTATGGAGTTGGCAAAATCTTCTGCGGCGCTAATGGCTAGAGATTTTTTAACTGCGCTAGAAGGGTCATTGGCAAAATCATCTAATCTAGAATAAAACTGGTTTAATGTATTATTTATTGTGAATGAAGAGTTCGGATCGCCAAAGGTAAATTGCTGAATTCTCTCATAAAAATCATTTTTTATTTCAGCTTCGCCAAATTCAGATAGTTGATCTCTATTTGCTGCAACTAAAAATTCATCAATTGATCTTCTAATGTCATTGGCATCAACACCAAGTACAACTCCATCAGCAACAACTGACTCTTGAGACAACGTCTTTCTGGTGTAACCTTCAGTTCCAACATTTGCGATATTGTCACTTAAAACGCCAATTTTAGTTTGGCTTACAGCTAAGCTGTTTACTAAACTTCGTAGCGTGGTTGATAAATCTGAATTACTCATAGTTTTTCTCTACACTGTTTCGTTTATTGCTACTGCGGAGTTAGGTGTTTTTGGATTTGATTCCCTAACACCTTCATTGGAATATCCTGTATGTTGGTTTTTATTTTGCATTAATGCTTTTGAAACTGATTCAAGAACAACCCTGTTAACTTCTTTTGCTTTTACTGCTTCACGATAATTTTCGTCAACAGCCGTTCCTAAGGCAACGGTAGTTTGCTTTATTCTTTCTTTAACATCAGCGGGGAGCCTTTTAATAAAAGATGCATCACTAATTAACTTTTCTTTATATTCCTCTAGCTTTGCTACAATTGAAACTTTAGCTTCTACAAGCTTCTCGGCTTGTTTCATCTTCATTTCTTTATAATACTCAGTTTCCTTTTCTAGAATTCTGATTAAGCCATTTCCATTAACTAAATAGTCTTTTAATGCCTGTATTCTCTCTGCATTATCTGTTTGTATATCGGTCATAATTGCCTCCTAAGCTTCAACTTGTTTTTCATTATTTACTTCTTCTTCTAAAACCTGTGCTACTGGGTTTGATTTTTCCGCAGCTGGTGGTGTTGGTTGTTGTTGTAAAGTTATAAGTTCTTTTTGTAGCTGTTCGGAAATCCCAATGCCGCCACTTTCAGAATAAATTTTACCATACTCATCAACCATAAAACCTCTAAAAGTTTCTTCGGCCATGCCTCCGCCAAAATTTTCATCAACTTCAACTGTTTCAAACATAATTTTGTATAATTGAGATATCACCAAAGCTTCAAATTCTTTAATAGATTCATCAGTCTTATTGTTTTGTGAATTTATGTTTGCCGAATTATTTTTGAACTGGTTTATTTTCCCTTGTTCAAGAGCTCCACTCGAAATATTATTTATATAACTTGTTCCGTAATCCATTTTTTTATCTCCAATCTATCTAAATATAATTATCTAGTAACAATCTCAGCGTGCAAAGCGCCTGCATGTTTTATAGTTTGTAAAATTGTTATCAAATCATTGGTGCTTACTCCTAATGAGTTTAGGCCATTAACTAAATCTTTTAAATTTGCATTTCCGCCTACTAGGGCAATATTCCCAGTGCCACCCTCATTAACTGTAAGTATTTCCTCTTCTACAACCTCCGTTTCAGCTGAGTTAGGGGCAAATGCACCTGGTTGAATAACTAGAGGTTGCTGTGCAATTGTAACCACTAAGTTCCCTTGTGCCACAGCGATAGAATCAATTTTAACATCATTATTCATAACAATTGTTCCGCTGCTTTCATCAATTACAATTCTGGCTATTTGATTCGTTTCAACGGTTAGTAGCTCAATGTTTGCTAATAGGCTGGCTACACTTCTTGAGTATTCTAATGGAATCATCAATGTTACTGTGCCTGGGTCAGTCGCTCTGGCATATTCATCACCAAGCTTTTCGTTAATAGTGGACTCAATAGCTTTTGCTGTTGTTAGGTCTGGGCTGTTTATCGCAAGATTTATTTCTGTTAATTCATCAAGTTCAAAAGCAACTTCCCTTTCAATTATAGCGCCACTTGGTATGTGACCAGTAGTTGGAACACCTTTAGTTACGCTATTTTGGTTTCCTGAGGCACTGAATCCACCAATTGATATCGGTCCTTGTGCAACCGCATACATTTCACCATCTGCACCCATTAGTGGAGTAGCAATCAAGTTTCCGCCTTCTAAGCTAGTTGAATCACCTAATGTACTTATAGTAACATCAATTTTACTACCTGTTCTTGCAAATGCTGGTAATCTTGCAGTAATCGTAACTGCGGCAACATTCTTAACCTTTAAATTCTCATTAGTTGTGCTTACGCCCAATCTTCCTAAAAATGATTGTAATGATTTTTCAGTAAAAGCAGAGTTATTAAGTTTGTCACCAGTTCCATTTAACCCAACCACTAAGCCATATCCAACTAGAACGTTTTCTCTAATGCCCTCGAAGGCCACAATATCTTTAATTCTAGGGTTTGATGATGCATCAGCTTTTGGCGTTGCAGAAAATAAAAGTATCAAAACAACTGCGATACCTAGTATAAGGCCAGTAGTATATGCAAATAGCTTTGACCCAAAGTCAGTATCTAAATAAGATAAAACATCAGATAATATATATTTAGTATTTTTTATACCCGATCTAATCATAACAAAATCATTTATTTAATTATGTTTATATGTAGCCGGAAGCTATGCCAAACTTAGTTATTTATTAATTATACTTATAAAACAGTAGTTTAGATTTGTGGTAATTTTATCCAAAGGGAACAATTTTCCAAAAATGCAGCTTTTTCATAGGCAGATTTTGCATAAAGTAACTTTATCACTTTACTCTAAACTCTAAAAACGTATCCCTTGCCCCATTCAGTCTGGATGAATTCAGGGTTTTTTGAATCTTTTTCTATTTTTTGGCGCAGTCTAGTAACTTGTACATCTATGGATCTTTCGCTAATCCCATTAAATTTCTCAGCTAAATCATATCTATCTGTTGGTGTGCCAATGTTAGTAATAAAATAATGTAAAAGTTCAGATTCCTTAGAGCTTAATTGCACCCTTTCTTCATTCTTAGTAAGTAATCTATTATTTAGATTGAAGCTAAAATCACCAAATTCAAAAACATCATTTCCTTCTATTTTTTCTGTAGTTTCAATCTTATTTGCAAATCTTTTAATCAAATTATTCGCTCGTAACTCAAGCTCTCTAGGTTCAAAAGGTTTCGCCAAATAATCATCAGCACCACTTTCTAGGCCCTTTATTCTATTTTCGCTTTCACCCATTGCTGTTAACATCAAAATAGGGCAGGTGCCTCCACTAGCCTTATATTTTTCCGTAAATTCAATACCGGTTTCTTTAGGCATCATTACGTCAACTATTAGCAAGTCATAATTATTATTAGCTATTTTTTCGCGGGCTTCAAATGCATCAATAGCAACATCAACCAAAAAGCCTTTCTTTTGCAAATATGCCTTAAGTAAATCTCTAATTCTACTATCATCATCAATAATTAATATATTATGCAACTATTTACCCTCTTTAACTTGCAATTTCTATAAATTGAATATATTCAAATTTCACAAAAATTAAAGAACAATGAGATAATTCTATGAGCACAGTTGATTGGGGAAAACCGTTTGATGATCGTGACGGAAAGATTTGGTATAATGGCAAACTTGTTGAGTGGAATGACGCAACAACTCACGTGCTTAACCACGGGTTGCACTATGGTTCATGCGTATTTGAAGGCATCCGAATTTATGATGGTAAGGCTTTTAAGCTAACTGAGCATAATGAAAGGCTTAAAAAATCTGGTGAAATTCTTGGTTTTGAAATTCCATACACGGTTGAAGAGCTTAATGAAGCTTGTGTAAAAGCTGCAAAATCTCGTGATGTAGAAAATGGATATATACGCCCACTAGCTTGGAGGGGGTCTGAGCAAATGGCTATACTAACAGATAGGTCATCAATACACACTGCAATTGCAGCTTGGGCTTGGCCAACTTATTTCTCAAAGGAAGCGCTTGAAAAGGGTCTTAACCTTACATTCGGTAAATGGAAAAAGCCAGCTCCTGACACTGCGCCAACTGCATCAAAAGCTGCTGGGTTATACATGATATGCACTTTAACTAAAAATGCCGCTGTAGCTAATGGGTTTGATGATGCATTGATGTTAGATTATCGTGGTTTACTTGCGGAAGCAACAGGTGCAAATCTATTTTTAGTTATTGATGGTGCACTTCATACCCCAACGCCAGATTGTTTTCTAGACGGTATTACGCGTAGAACTGTAATGGCTATTGCTAAAGAAAATAATATTGAGGTAGTTGAGCGTCAAATTAAAGTTGAAGAGCTTGCTAACGCAACCGAAGCATTTCTTACTGGTACAGCTGCAGAAGTTACTCCAATTGGTTCAGTTAAAGGTGAGTACGGAAATTTTGAGTTTACTGTTGGTAAAATCACTAAGACATTAATGCACAATTATTCTAAGTTAGTTAGAAGCTAAATAATTAATAAGATAATTAAGTGGAAACTATTTCTTAGTAAGTTAAACTGCTTATCTTTGTCATTACGTGGCTTGAACACATTACTTATAGAGAGTTTATCATGGTAGTTGATTATACTAAAAGAGAAAAGTCACGACCAATAGCTAGGCATAAAAATCATAAAGCTAGTGAAAATGACCTTAATAAAAAGTCGCAAATAGAATTTTCAGAAAAAGAACTTCTTACTGAATCATATTACCTAAAATTTTTAGATAGCAACGAGCCTATTGTATATTTCTGTTACAACATTAACAGCTTTGCTAGAAGGTTAGGTGAGTTTATTTTTATAATGATTTTTGGTTTAGTTTTTAGCTCAGTTGGTGGGTTCGGGGTTTATTCTGGGTATGTAGATTTTGAACGTTCAAGCGGTGCTAATTCTATTGCTGGCATTATACAAATGGCATTTTGTTCAATATTCCTGTGCTTCGGTTTATTTTTTTTATCCTCTTCATTTAAAACGCTAACAAATAGAGTTAGTGCAATTATTGTAACAAATAAAAGAGTAATTCAATTTTTAGGTAGGTCTGTAA
>CAYGRX010000067.1:6983-8860 GCA_964352365.1 uncultured Rickettsiales bacterium | reverse complement strand
CTTGCTCTTGGAAATATCCGTATAAACAGGGGTGGCTCAAATGGCGGACATAATGGCCTTAAATCAATTGATGGAATGTTAGGTAAGGAATATTATCGTATACGTTTTGGAATTGGACACCCAGGAATGAAGGCTAAAGTTACTGGCTATGTTTTGGGTAAGTTTTATCAAGAAGAAATTGATCAGGTTGATTTTTTGGTAAATGAAATTGCTCTTAACGCTGAATTATTAGCAAAAAATGAATTTGAGAGATTCATGAGTAAATCTGCTATGAAATTCAACAATGCATTTCCTGTTGAAGTGGAAGAGCAGGTATAACTAATAAAACTCTAAAACTTAATTTGAAAAAACAAGCCATTTAGTTTTGTTTCAATAAATGAAAAAGGGGAGCATTTGCCCCCCTTAAAGAAATTACATTCTAATTTTTAACGATACTTTACTTTAATTAAAATTCTTCCCATCCATCATTATCAGATGAACCAGTTGGGTTTGAATGATGTTTTTTTGAAGGTGAGTCAGAAGCAGACTTTGTACCACTATCATCAATTAAAATGTTAGATGCTATCCTAGGTGAACCAGCCCCTGAAGCTGAACTATTGCCATCAATTTTGAAGAATTGCATTATATCTTGCATCTCTTTTGCTTGTCTATTCATAGCCTCAGCTGATGCGGTAGATTCCTCAACCATTGCAGCATTTTGTTGAGTCATTTCATCTAAGTTAGAAATAGCAGTATTAACTTGTTCAATGCCAGAAGTTTGCTCACTTGTAGCAATTGCAATATTGTTAACTAATTCAGTTAGCTCATTGACAGATTTAAGTATTTCTTCAATCGATTCACCTGCCCCTTCTGCAACGGTTACACCAGTTTTAACTTTTTCAACACTATCAACAATTAGGTCTTTAATCTCTTTTGATGCTTGGGCTGATCTTCCTGCCAAAGTTCTTACCTCATCAGCAACAACCGCAAACCCTTTACCAGCATCACCAGCTCTTGCCGCTTCAACTGCCGCGTTTAACGCAAGTAAGTTTGTTTGGAAGGCAATTTCGTCAATTACACCAATAATGTCAGATATCTTTTTAGAAGAAGCCTCAATTGATTTAATTGAATCTACAGTACCACGAACTGCTTGCCCCCCCTTGTCAGCTATTGACATAGTTCCATTAGAAAGCTCACGTGCCTTGTTAGCATTTTCAGAGTTTTCTCTAACAGAGGAGGTCATTTCTTCCATTGATGCAGAAGTTTCCTCAAGGTTAGAAGCTTGCTGTTCTGTTCTGCCAGATAAATCCATACTAGAGTCTGCAATTTCAGATGATGCAGATGCAACCACGTTTGCTGAACTTATTATTCTAGTAACCATATCTTTTAAGTTTTCTATAGTATTATTTATAGAAGTCTTAATTTCAGAGAATACACCATCATAACTTCCAGTCATAAGGTTATTCAAATCACCATTAGAGAATTTAGTTAATATATCTACGCACTCTTCAACACCTCTTTCTAGCTCTGCCCTAGTTAAAACAGCTGCTGTTATGTCACTTGCATACTTTACTACTTTATATGGTTTGCCATTTAAATCCATTATTGGGTTATATGTTGCATTTATCCAAACTGAGTTACCTCCTTTGCCAACTCTTTCATATTCATCAGATAAAAACTCACCTTGATTTAACTTCGCCCACATTTCTTTATAAGCTGGGCTTGAAGAAAATTCAGGTTTAACAAACATACTATGATGTTTTCCTATAACTTCATTTTCACTGTAACCCATAGCGCTTAAGAAATTAGCATTTGCCGCTAATATATTTCCAGCTAGGTCGAAATGTATTACTGCCTGTCCTCTATCAACGGCTGCAACTTGCCCTGCATAGTCAGAA
>CAYGRX010000067.1:0-6973 GCA_964352365.1 uncultured Rickettsiales bacterium | reverse complement strand
GTCAGAAACTTTTTCGTCAACCCACTCAACACAAGTTCCTAGTCTGTTGCCAGTTCTATCAGAAACAGGATAAGCTATTAAATCAAAATTCTTACCTCCAAGTTGTATTGAAGTTTTAAATTCTCCGCTAAGCTTTTTAAGCATATCCCTTTGGTGCTGGGGATTTTTATGGAATAAGTCAATATTTACTCCCATTAAATTCTCTGCATCAAATTTAGGCAAGTCTTTTTTAATTTCAGACTCATTATCTGACATGAATTTATGAATTGCATCATTCATATATGTTATATCCAAATTAGTGTCTGCAAACATTATATTACTTGATGCATTACGTAATATCGCATTATTTCTATCAACTTCAGATATTAAAATTGATAGGTTTTTAGATAAATCACCAATTTCATCTTTAGAATTAACATCATCAATTTTAGCAACATTACCTTTAACAAGCTCATTCACAGAATGGTTTAATGTACTAATTCTCCTCACTAGCATTCTTGAGAATAATAAACCTAATATCATTGTTAAAATAACTGAGCCAATAACTGTATATATTATGTTTCTTAGTGCTCCATTTACTGGCTCTAAAACTTCTTCCATTTTTTGAGATATAGTAAATGCGAAATTTGTTCCTAAATAGTTATATGGCAGGTAAGCAAGGCTAACCTCATTGCCTTCATGATCTGTTGTATGGGCCATACCACTTTTACCACTTAATGCTGCATCAACATATTCACTTTTATATTTAAGTTTTAAAATTGAAGTTTCGCCTTCTTTAACAAATCTAGAATTATTTCTAGCCAGATAATCACTACCTATTACTAAGCTATCACCTGTTTCCCCCAAACCTGTGTCTGTAGTCATAATACCATTAATGTTATCAATAGGCATTTGGTATACTAATACGCCAATTGAATGTCCTTTATCATCCAATATACCTTGTGAGATAAAAGCAGCTGGTGCGTCATAACTAGGTGAATAAGGTTTAAAGTCAAAGTAATGCTGCTTGCCTTCTGCCGGTTCTGCCTTCGCAGCCTTGAATGCATTCGCTAAATCTGTATCTTTCCATTGACCAGTATACATATTTGTTGCGTAATCTAGCTCTTTAAAAACTGAATAAACTAAGTTACCTTCAAGGTCGAAAAGAAAAATATCGTAATAACCTCTATCGTTTAAAAAGCGATTAAACCAAGGGTGGTACTCGCCATGAAATTCACTATATAGAGAGCCATCATCCGCTTTATCAAGGCTATTTTTTGATCCAAGTGGGTTAGGGTTTTCTGTTATATATATTTTTTGTAAATCATCTTTAGGGTTGTCAAATTTTTGAAACGCGATTTTGAATGAATTTAATGCGTCTTTAACTAAAGGGTTAACTGCATTAAAGCCTAAATCCTTTTTAATACTATCAAAGTATTTTGAAAATTCTTGCTGTTTAGATTCCGCTAAGGCTGTTAGCTTCACCTCTTCTTCATGTAAAATATCCCTCTTGATTTCTTGATATACGAAACCACCAACAAGTGTCCCTGTAACTATTGCGGCAAGAGAAATTGCGGCAGGTATTTTTACCGATAATTTAATATTGTTTAAGAACTTTTTCATGTTATCTCCAATGGTTCAAGTTATTATAGTTTTGTATATAGTGTTACCGCTTCATTACTTTCCTTTAAAAGAAGTAAATTCAGCCTTTCTACGTTAATTATATTTTCATAAGTGGATTGGCTTTTTACACCAGTAGACAAATTACCTTTTATCTCAAGCCATATATCTTTAATTTTTGCCAATTGAGTTTTGATCGCCCAATTAGGAGCGGGAACCAGGCTAGTTTTCTCATCACCGTTTATTAGTTGGTTTAAACTAGTTTCAAATTCATCCATTGTTTTTTGTAGATTATCTCTATTGTTAACAACGTTGATTTCTTTCTTTATTAGAAAAAATTCTTTCGCCATTTTTTGGCTAAGCATTCTTTGTCTGCCAGATACATTGATCAATTTAGCTATGTAAGCATCACCAGCACTAGCTAAAAAAGCCTCTGACATTTGTGTAAAAATATTAGATTGACGAAGAACTTGTAAATTTGAATCATTTATTAGTTGTATATCCTCATTACTAACAGAGCCATTTTTTATAGATTTATAAATAGGAGCTTTCATATTTTGCCAAACATTGTTCACATCTTCTAATTTACGAAGCAAAATACCTTTATATAAAGTATTTAAGCCCAAGCCTTCATCCCCTTCAGCTAAACCTTTTAAAGTTCTGTCGAAAAGATTAGCGGTTTTTCTTAAATTATTGATATTTTGTTCAACATTTACACCTAATGATACTAGAGAAGCTTCTTTCGCCATTTTCTGACTAAGCATCCTTTGTTTTCCTGCTAGATTTATGAAAACACTATGAGTATCGGCACCTGATTTAACATTATTTTTAGCCTCAGCTAGTGAACTAACCAATATAGCTAAAAATATAAGTGGCGTGATGTAAAATAATTTTTTCATAAATAGTCCTAGGACGATTAAACTTCAATTAGTTTCCAAATTTAGCACCAAAACTTAGCCAAACTTTTTCTGTATCAGGTAGGCCGCTAGAGCTATCAGAAGAGAAATCTGCATATTTAAGTTCCGCAAAGTAATTTTTATTTAATACTTTTCTAACTAAAAAATCTAATTCAGTACCATAATCTCCACCACCGGAATCAGCAGAGAAATCATGATATCTAGCTATAAGTTTTACATCGCTAAATAAGTCACCTCTATTTCCAGTATCATAAGAAACCGTAAAGTTTAAATCTTCAAGACCATTTGCTGGGCTTAACAAAACATCAGACCAACCATTAAATTTATGACCCGTTCCAAGAGGTGTTCTGAACCTAGTTGTCGCAGTACCTTCACTTTCCTGAACATTGTAATTAATGTCAAATCCTAAACCCTTAGAATTTGCTCCAAGAGTTAAGCTATAGTAATTTGCATCGTAACTATTTGGATTGTCGCCATAATCACTTTGCATTGCATATTCTGCTCTATATCTATATTTTGCACCTCTAGGGAGAAAACCTAAATTAGGCATCGCCTTCTCGCCTTTTATAAATGCACCATATGTGCTGCTTGAATCTGCTGCGCTATCTTGCTCAAAATCCAGCATATATGCATATAAGCCAATGTGCCCAACTTGCTCTTTTAGTGTATCTATGCCAATATTTACAATATGACTTTTAGAATCCCATTGTCCCTGAGGGCTTTCATTGCCAAAAATTCTATTCACGTTTTCAATATATCCGTATAGCATTTCAACGCCACTTAAGGATTTGTTGCTTAACGTAACAGCGTCAAAGGTTTGATCATTCTGTCTCCATGCAACTGTACCTATAAAACGTTGATCATCTAGGTTTATTTTTTGTCTACCAATTTTTAATTCAGTTGAAGGGAAATAACCTAAAATACCGTAGGCTTGGTTAACTTGCGTTACATCAGGATCAGCTACTAATGGAAATTGAGTTCTACCATTGCTACCATTATTGAAGTCTGTGCCGTCACTTACATATGATATATCTTGAAACTCACCACCGAATTTTAATCCACCAAGAATTTCCCCAGTTTCATAACCTAAATTTGTTCTAACGGTTGAAGCGGCTGCATCCTCAGTAAAGCCATTTTGGTCAACCATTTCATATCTATATCTAACATCAAGCCAATATTTACCATCTTTAAAAGCCTTAGGTAATTCATTAATTGGGTTAGTGTAAGGTGTGGCATTTGCCATAGGTGTTAGCAGTGTAGATAATGCTAATGATGCTATTACAAATTTTTTCTTCATGTATAAACTCCAAGTTTTAAAACATGCTATTATATAATAGTGTTCAATTACAATTTTTACTCAACAAAAATCTAACTTATATTTAAATTAAATTTTTATCTGTCGTTTTGATGTAACAATAGAAACTGGGAATTAAATACGTTATGAACGGTGTTCAAAACTCTACGTCTAGGTCTAAATGTTGTGAAAATTCAATAGATATAAAATCTCTCAAACTTCTACCATTGTCTGGCATCCACTCATCTTCGTCTTCATCATATGAGAATTTTGATGCGCCACTAAATGGTGATGAAACCCAGATTTGTTTTGATGGTGTATGAGTGTTAATTATATATTCTTGGCCATCACTTAAGGTTATGCTCGCGACTCCTTCAATGAAGTCTACTTCCATCTCTTCATTTTCATCGGCCATTTCAATCGCATCAACCATAGACTGCAAAAAGATTTCAGCTTTTTCTTGAAAAATAGTGTCATCCATAACTCTTCTCCATATGAGTATCATATCATATTTAAATGATATTCTTTAGAGAAATTTTATTGAATTAAGAAATATTGAGAATGAAGAATTTTTATAAGATAAATTTTTTATGAGACTCAAATACCATAATCAGAAAAACTTGAAACCTGTAGATGAAATTTTAACTTTTCAATATATTCCCTAGGGTCTTTGGGGGTTACAAGAACATCTGCATCCTGATTGAAATAATCATATAACCTTGTTGAAAGGAACCTTAAGGAAGCGCCAACGCAGATTGTGGGAAGTTTTTCTAATTCCTGTTCACTTAATTCCCTAGATTTATTATACGAGTTTAAAAATATTTTGGCTTTTGTAATATTGAAGGAATGATCTTTTTCAAAGCACCATGCATTTAGAGCGATTGCCAGATCATAAATATATAAGTCTACGCAGGCCATGTAAAAATCAATAACTCCAGAAACTTTATTTTCAAAAAACATTACATTATCAGGGAAGTAATCTGCATGTATTATGCCTTTAGGCAATTTATTATCCCATCCATTCTCTATATTATTTTTTGCCATTTTATAGATTGCATTTAACTCGGGGTAATATTCCTCTGCTTGAATCTGGCATTTTTCATACGTCTCTAACCAGAAATCTTTTCCCATTGAGTTATTTCGGCTTAAGCCATCAAGCTTACCAGTCTTCTTATGCATGTCGCCAAGGACTTTACCCGCCTCTTCAACAATATTATTTTTTAGTGTTTTGGACCACTTGCCTTTAATATGTGAAACTATAGTGTAACTTTTTTCGCCATATAAATTAATGACATTCCCTTCATTGTTAGAAATGGGTTGTGGGCATTTGAAACCATTTTTAAACAAACTATCTTGAAGGTTTAAAAAGAATGGAAGATCTTCTATATTCACTCTTTTTTCGTAAACTGTGAATATGAATTTATCTTTATCCGTGAAAATTCGGTAATTAGTGTTTTCAACTCCTTCAGATATTTCCTCTGATCTAACAAAAGAACCGATATCGTAAGTTTTTAGAATTTGTGAAAATTCCTTATCTGAAATTTTTGTGAAAACTGCCACAGATTTATTTACGCTTTAACAGAGTATAAGTGCATCATGTGTGGGTTAACTGGTCTTTTAGGGCCGCAGGGGCTACCTTCAGCGCCAACACACGGGCTTTTTAAGCTTTCTTGTTCATTTTCATATTGGCAAGAGCTAGTCAATATTGCTAAAAAACTTATGATGATTATCTTTTTCATTTTAAACCTAAATATTTTTTATCACGCCTTTAAATTAGGCTATTGGTAATTTATAGCAAGTTCAGCTGCGTTTTTCAACGCCTTAGCTTTATTTTCAATTTCAATATACTCATTTTCTGGTTTGCTATCAAAAACTACACCAGCACCAGCTTGCAAATATATCTTATTATCCTTTATAAGTGCGGTTCTTAGTGCAATGCATGTATCCATATTGCCTGTTGCAGAAAAATAACCCACAGTGCCTGCAAAAAACTGCCTAGCTTCACTTTCTATCTCGTCAATTATTTCCATTGCACGAATTTTTGGTGCGCCACTAACTGTTCCAGCAGGGAAGCCAGCAATTAAGGAGTCCATATAGTCTTTATCATCCCTAAGTTGCCCCGAAACGTTAGAAACAATATGCATTACATGAGAATATCTTTCAACTTTCATTTTTTCAGAAATTTTGATACTGCCAGCTTTTGCAACTCTACCAACATCATTCCTTCCTAAATCTAATAACATTAGGTGTTCAGCAATCTCTTTTTTATCAGCAAGGAGCTCATCTTCTAAAGCTTTGTCTAACTCTTCTGTTTCACCTCTTTTTCTCGTTCCTGCAAGTGGCCTTACAGTTACTTCGCCATTTTCTGCCTTCACTAAAATTTCTGGGCTAGAACCAATGATTGAATAATCATCAATATTCATCAAAAATAAGTATGGTGATGGATTTAGGCTGCGTAAACTTCTATAGAAAGAGATTGGTGATGCATTAAATTTGGATTCAAATCTCATGCTTGGAACAATTTGAAAAATATCTCCTTTCTTGATGTAATCAATAGATTTTTTAATCATTTCGTAAAACTTATCGCGTGAAGTATTACTAGAAAAATTTATCTCTGTACCATCAGATTTTATATCATTCCCTACATTTATTTCACGAGTATATAGAATATCTTTTTTTACATTTTCAATAGTTTTGCAAACCTGCTCGTAAGTCTTTTTTTCTCCGTCAGTATATATAGCATTTACGATATAAGCTTGGTCTAAAATATTATCAAAAACGATAACAATATTTGGCCTAAAATAAACACTGTCTTCAATATCAATATTAGCGGGGTTATTATGCGGAATATCTTCCATCATTTTAACCATGTCGTAACCCATATAGCCAAATATACCAGCGCACATGCTGGGTAAATCTTCAGGCAAATCTATTTTACTATTCTCAATTAAACTTTTTAGGCTTGCAAAAACGTTTTTACTGTCAGATTTTGTAAATTTATTTGAACCATCAACGCTAACTGATATCTGTTTATTTTTACACTTCCAAATGTAATTAGGATCAAAGGCTAAGATGGAATATCTTCCCCTTTTTTCACCACCAGTTACGGATTCAAAAAGGCAATAATGATCACTGATTTTAGAAATATTTATTAATGCTGCAA
>CAYGRX010000066.1:0-8979 GCA_964352365.1 uncultured Rickettsiales bacterium | reverse complement strand
TTTTAAATCATCGATAGAATTAATTTCACGATTAAACCACCCGCCCATTTGAGTCCCAGTGTTACCCGCAGCAAATGATTTTATTCCAAATTCTGCGTATAATTCATCCCAAAGTTTTTGCCCACCACCAAAATATAACCAAGCATTTTGCTCAAAAGAGGTTAACCCACCTGGAACCGCGCAAAAAAATGCCGCCGCCTTAGACTTTGAAAGCCAATAATAAGGAGCCGTATGCCCCATTTCCGCAGCGCCACTGGATACAGCATCAAAAATACCCGTTGGTGGAACTAGCTCTCCACCAGCGAATAGCTTTATTTTTAACCTACCGCCTGAAAGATCAGTTATTCTTTTAGCTAGGCGAACTGCGCCCGTACCCAAGCCTGGCAAAGTTTTTTGCCAAGTCATTACCATTTTCCACTCTCTCACCCTACTAGACGAGGCAGGAGTTGAAATCGGAGAAGTAGCAGCACCAAGCGCAATTCCCGCTAATGCGGACTTAATAAAATTACGACGATTTACTTTTTTTGTTTCATTTTTCATGGTACTATGAATAAAGCAAATGTTTTAGAGATACAAATTTTTTGAGTATATATATGAAAAAAAATAATGGCTTCACACTAGTTGAGCTGGCAATAGTTATAGTGATTATTGGGTTAATAACTGGTGGCGTGCTGGGCGCTCAAAGCCTAATTAAAAGTGCTGAGAGATCTGAGCTTATTAAAAATATTAGCCAGTATAATACTGCAGTTAGCGCATTCCAGCTGGAATATGATGCCCTCCCTGGAGACTTTAATGAGGCTGAAAGCTATTGGGGAGCAAGTAATACAGATAATGGAGATGGCTTTAAAACTATTGACACAGTTGCAGAAACTATTGATTTATGGAACCATTTAAGCCTAGCTGAAATTGTTCCTGGGAATGCTGATCACACTGCTACAGCTCTAACTGTTGGTGTTAGCAACCCCTATAGTTCAAACGCATATGTATTCAACATTGGCCATTTTTGCTCTATTCACTCATGCTCTAACTGGACTGGTGGTGTTATTGGTAGAAATTTAGTATTAATGGTAATGGCTAGCGGACTAACTTCAACTTCATATTTTACCACTGACGATTTTAACTCCGGCACCTTTACATCTGGATTAAATAATGAAGCCGTCAAAAAGATAGATGAAAAAATGGACGATGGTAACCCCATAGGAGGTTTATTACTAGCTCCCGTATGTGGTGATATTACCGAGGGAGATAAAACCCTATCTGATAATTTAGAGGCAGAGGTTCTATCAGAGCTATCAGATACATACAGGCTGACTGATGAAACAGATAATTGTTTCTTCTTCTATAAATATTAATACTAACCATAATGTTAAAATTCACTGAAAAACTAAAAATAGAAAATAATATAACTATTATCTTAATTAGAGATATAAGGCTTGATGGCAAAGACTCCTATGTTTACATCAAAATGAACAAGGGCCAAATGGAGGCTTTGAGCCGAGATTACAAGAAAAATCCAGATTTAAATATTGATGAGTATGGTGAAGTTGTTGAGCGTGGCCTTGGTAAAAAACCTAACAGCAGAGTGCGCAAGGATATGCAGAAGATCCATGGCTGGAGTGATTGAGAAAAGAATAAAAAAGAGTGGCTTCACATTAGTTGAACTAGCAATAGTCATCGTAATCATCGGCCTAATTACTGGCGGGGTGCTAGGCGCACAAAGTTTAATAAAAAGTGCTAATAGGCAAAGTACTATAAATACAATATTTGAAATGGATAGAGCTGTTAGAGCTTTCGAGCTTGAGTATGATAACTGGCCAGGGAAGCTGGAAAATGCTTATGACTATTTCGGTAGTGCTTGTGGTAGTGTTGTTGGAGCTTGCCATAGCGCCGATAATGACAAATGCATAGATTCAAGGACAGGAATGTGCCATTCATCTAATAATAAATATGATGGTGATATAAGGTTAATTTATGTTCACTTAGCCCTTTCAGAAATTGCACCTGACTTGAATTATATAACTAATGTTGGTGTATCTGATAAGAATTGCGTGCAAAGCACTTTGAATGAGGCGCCCATAGGGGGGCATCATATTTTTTCCTCAAGGAGGACACAAGGTAGATTATTTCTGCATTTTGCCAACATGATATATACTGGTACTCAAGGAGGCTCATGCACATATACAACATCAACCGCTTACACACCAGAAACTGTAAAATCTATTGACGAAAAGATTGATAACGGAAATGCAGTCACAGGCAAAATTACTAGCCAATATTACTGGAGAGACCCTATGAATATGGGCTATCTATCTCCCGACTGCCATGATGATTCTGGGGTATATAATGTTGCAAACAAAGAAAAGGATTGTGGCTTTTCCTTTCAACTGAAATAAAACTACTAATATCTATATGTATCGGGCTTGTACGGGCCTGCAACATCAACATCAATATAATCAGCTTGATCTTTTGTAAGTTTTGTTAGTTTTACGCCTAATTTTTCAAGGTGAAGCCTAGCAACCTCCTCATCTAGTTTTTTAGGTAAAACATAAACTTTGTTTTCATAATTATTACTGTTTTCCCAAAGTTCAATTTGCGCGAGAACTTGGTTTGTAAAACTACAGCTCATTACAAATGCAGGGTGACCAGTCGCGCAACCAAGATTGACTAAACGTCCCTCCGCAAGCAGAAGAATACGATTGCCATTCGGCATAGTTATCTCATCAACTTGTGGCTTAATGTTTCTCCACTCATATTTTTTTATGCCAGCAACTTCAATCTCATTATCAAAATGTCCGATATTACAAACAATCGCGCGGTCTTTCATGCCTTCCATATGTTTCGCTGAAATAATATCCTTGTTACCAGTAGTAGTTACAAAAATATCCGCTTCTTCAAGTTTATCTTCAACGGTAACAACCCTATAACCTTCCATAGTTGCCTGAAGTGCGCAAATTGGGTCTATTTCAGTCACGTATACTGTAGCACCTTGAGATCTCAAAGCAGCCGCAGAACCTTTACCAACATCACCAAAGCCACAAACTACAGCAACCTTACCTGCAATCATCACATCAGTAGCACGTTTAATACCATCTAATAAAGATTCACGGCAACCATATAAATTATCAAACTTAGATTTTGTAACTGAGTCATTAACATTAATTGCTGGGAAAGGCAGTTTACCAGCTTTGGCAAGTGAACGTAGGCGGTGAACGCCAGTTGTAGTTTCTTCAGAAACACCTTTAATTTGCTTTGCAAGCTCAGGGAATTTCTCAATCACCATTGCAGTTGCATCACTTCCATCATCAAGAATTAGGTTAGGCTTCCAGCCTTCAGCTTTAATAGTTTGTTCAATACACCAATCAAACTCCTCATCTGTTTCGCCCTTCCAAGCAAATACTGGAATTCCAACGGCAGCGATTGCGGCCGCGGCCGCATCATGAGTTGAAAAAATATTACATGAGCTCCAACGAACATTCGCACCTAGCTCAACTAAAGTTTCAATTAAAACGGCTGTTTCGACTGTCATGTGCAAACAGCCAATAATATTTGAGCCTTTAAGTGGTTTATCTTTACCATATTTCTCACGTAGAGAGATTAACCCTGGCATCTCAGTCTCAGCAAGGTCAATTTGCTTTCTACCAACTTCTGCTAGATTTATATCCGCTACTTTATAGTCTGAAAAACCTGCTAATTCCATTTTTTGCACTGTCTCTACCATGATGCTAATATTTTTTTTGATTTAATAACTGTATGTTTATATAGTTAAATAATAACAAAATAAAATTAATTTTGCTTAATAATGCGAACATGGCCAACGAAAGAAGGCTCGTAGTACGACTCAAATCTTATTGGGATATGATTAGGGGGGATAACCTACAGCCAAATTTTAGCAAATATAATCCCGGAGCTATAAGTGATATGTGGGAAAATTGTATACAATTTAACCTAGCTAGCACAGATAGTAAAAATCTATATCAAATTGTTCATGTTGGCAGAAACTTAGAAAAAGATTTTGGGAATGATTTAAAAGGCAAATATATATCTTCAAATGAAAGAAGAATTATGCCTGGCTCTAACCTTATGGAGTATGTTGATAAATGTGTTGAGACAGGAGAATATATTCTGTCGCAAGGTCAATTTGTGAATAATGCAAATAAAATTGTTAAGTATAGGAATTGCATGATGCCTTTTGTTAATAACAAGAGCGAGATTAAAAATATAATTGTTGGCCTTTCTTGGAAAGCATTTTAGAATTAGCGTTCTAGTTTTTAGCTAAATAAACTTTTCTTGCTATAACAAGAAACAAATTATAAAAACCCCTGTATAGAAGATATAAACTGACGTTAGAGAGCAAGGCCATGAAAGAAAATAGCAAATTAATACATAAGGGTAGAAAACCGTTAAAACATTTCGGAACAATAAACCCACCAATTTATCAAACTTCTACGATATTGTTCCCCACCCTTGAAGATTACGAGAATGCGGAGGAGAGAGGCATTGGCCATTATGAGCCTATTTTTGGGTCAAAAGATAACTCTGATCCAGCATATGGAATTTCTGGTTCTCAAACAAGTTTTGCATTGCAAGATATGCTCACTGAGTTAGAAAATGGTGATAGTTGCTTTTTAACTCCCTCAGGCCTTTCGGCAATTACTTGCGCTTTAACTGCCCTACTAAAATCAGGTGATCATGCATTAATTGTTGATAGTGTTTACGGACCCACTAGAAGATATTGTAACAAAACCTTAAAGAAATTTGGCGTTGATATTGAGTATTATTCAGCCGAGGAAAGTGAAAATATTGAAAGCCTAATTAAAGATAATACTAAAGTTATTTTTATGGAATCACCAGGCTCCTTGACGTTTGAAGTTCAAGATATCGAGGCAATCACTAAAATTGCCCGTGAAAAAAATATATATACCATAATAGATAATTCTTGGGCCACCCCTCTATACTTAAAACCTTTAGATTTTGGCGTTGATATTTCAATCCACGCAATCACAAAATATATTAATGGCTGCTCAGACCTTTTAATGGGTGCAATTATTACTAACAAAGAGACAAAAACTTTAATACAAAGTACATATAAGGCACTCGGCCTTTCAGTTAGCCCGCAAGAATGTTATTTGGCTCTTCGCGGCATTAGAAGCATGAAGGCCAGACTTGATTATCAAGAACGCTCTTTAAGTAAAGTGATAAAAGCCTTGGAAAATATTCCACAAGTTAAGAACATTTTAGCCCCAAGCCATAAAGATTTTGAGGGTCATGAGCTTTGGAAAAAATATTTCACGGGCCATACCTCCCTATTTTCTATTGAACTTGATAAGCAATATAAAATTGAAAATATCGCTACAATGATAGATGGATATAAATTCTTTGGTATTGGAGCAAGTTGGGGGGGCTTTGAGAGCCTAGTTAGATATTTTAGAATTGATAGCGGAGTTAGGGCAAAGAATATATCAAAATTCTCTGGTAGCTTGGTTAGGTTTTATATAGGCCTTGAAGATGTTGATGACTTGATTGAAGATCTTTCATCTGGCTTTGAAAGGCTCAAGTAATATACTCATGTTATTAGATTTAAAACTTAAAACTGCGATTGAACGCAAGCAAAAAGGTTATAAAGTTTTCCCAAAAAGTGGAGAAGTTGAGATAGTCGAGGCGGAAACTGTTGCCGAAGCAATGGAAAAAACAACTATAAAGAATCCTATCAAGATTGAAAAAATTGGCATTATTAGAAAAAGTTTGTTTTCTGCATCTGAATTAGAAGAAATTTCAAAACATGACTCTCTTGAAGTAAAAGATGAAATTGTTGTTGAAGGTGATAGCTCTAAAAATTCTGATACAGAGTTGAAAGATACCTTAGAAGAAAAACCAGAAACTAATCATCAAGATTCAGATATAGAAATAGAAGTTGAGTTAAGTGATGATAGTAGCAATGTAAATATGTCTGTTTAATATAAACTAATTATAGTAATATTAATTTAGATATTACTATAATTAGTTTTGCCGAATGGATATCATCACCAACATAATAAATAATTTAGGGTCAAATCAAAAAGGTAATTCCGGGGCAAATAATGGTGGCAGCAGTGGACAAAATAGCCAACTTTTAAGTAACTTAAATCGCTTCCTCAATTCTCAAACAATATCTAGTGAATCTACTATCAATCAATTTATCAAAACTGGAAACAACCAATATACTATTAAGTTGCCAACACTTACAAATTTTATTGATGGGGTAAAAAGCCTTAATATCAAAACTGAAGCTCCACTTGATAATATCGGAAACTTCAAAATTAGAATCGAATCCCTTTCAATTAATGGCAGTAATAACACTACTTCGACTAAATCACCTGCCGTGAACATCATTGGCACAGTTAGCAATTTTGGAAGTGCAGCAATAAATTCCGCAACTACTCCTCAAATAACTAATTTCTCATCTCAGATTAATTTAAGTAATTTAACCAATGGGCAATCACAAGAATTAGCAAATATTAAGTCTGATGGAATTGTAATTAATAATTCTAGGGAAAACCTCAACGGCACTCAACTTAATGCATATACTAACAATGTTAACTCTTCTATTTTAAGCAAAATACCGCCAAACATTAACAGCACTAGCTTAAAGCTAGATCTACCAATATCTTTTAGTTTAAAAGTTGAGAATGTATCCTTTCCTAATTCTGGTCAAATTCAATCTCAAAATGCCAATACCTCATCAGGCTTAATAAAAGGAGTGGTTGAATTTTCACCGCAAAATAACAACACTATAATAAGAACTGAAGTTGGAAATTTTAGAGTTCCAGGACCTTTGAATATACCTAATGGTTCAGTAATAGATTTTTCAATAAACAACCTCTCTAACATCAAACCAGAATCACAAGTGAACCAAAATATAGCTTTGAATTTTAGCTCACTAAAACTTGCAATTGATAGTGAGGGTTCAACATTACAAAATTTGTTGAATAACTTACAAAGCCTACCAAATGGAAATAATTTACTTTCTAGGTTGTTTCCTGACTTTGGGGATAAGCAATCCTTCTCGCGCGCTCTATGGTTCATCTCATCTTCTTCAACTGGAACTGCGGATGAATGGCTTGGCAATACAGGAACAAAGTTTTTAAAAAATAATTTTCAAAATTCAGAATCAGTGCTTTCAAATTTGAAGGAGGTTTTCTCGCTCTTAAAAAGTTTAAATACTAATACACAAACTAATATACAAGGTGAATACTGGTATAATTATGTAATTCCATTTTATGATAATAAACAAATGCAACTTGTTTCATTTTACCATCAACCTAAAGATCAAAAAGCAAATCAAAAAGATGGAGATAATAGAAAGTTTATAGTTGAATTTGAGCAATCTGATCTAGGAAAGGTTATAATTGAAGGTTTATTTTTTGAAAAAGACAAAAAAATTCAGACGTTAGATATAATTATAAGTTCAGAAAAGCCAGTTAACCTTGAATTCGCTGAGGAAATTGAAGTCTTATTTAAAGATATAGCTTCTGCATATGGATTTTCAGGTAGTTTAGGTTTCTCAATAGGTATACCTCAAGATTTTAAAACGGTAATTAACCAACAAACAAGTGATGGCATAGTTATTTAATGTCTTCAAAACTAAGCTAATAGACAAAAAGTTAGACAATATATTTTTTTTCTGCTACCAAAATCTCAGTTATTAACTAACTGAAAGTTATGAAGAAAATTATAATTACACTACCGTTTCTAGTCGCCCTAGCTATATTGGGTTTCTTTTTTGTTGATATCTATGCAAAAAGAGTGGAATCAACAATAAAAACATTAGTTGAGAACCAAATTTCGCAAGCTAACCTCAAGGATGTGAAAGTTGCAGTAAGTGGTCGAGATGTAACACTTTCAGGCGACTTAACAGATAGAAGTAAAGCCACAAAAGCAGAGCAAACCACAAAGAGTGTTTTAGGGGTTAGAAATGTTAATAATAGAATTAATATTCTAGAAATGAAGTCAATGAATTTGGACCTCAATGGTAAAATAACCATTGAAGGGGATCAGGAGGCCAAAGAAATTGATAATTCTATTATAATACCGGAAGAGCCAAATGTTGATGAAATCAAAGCGCAGATGGCATCTATAAAAGAAGAGGTTATTGATGTAGAAGCTATGGCCGTTAAAGCAATAGACCCTAATGCTGTTAAGCCCGAAGTTAAAAAAATTAGTTTCGAAAACTTACCTAAAAATTTCGAAGAAGATATTGATAAGCTTAAATTAGAAGAGGAAGCTGAATTAGCGAAATTAGAACAAGCTAGAGTTGAAGAAGAATCAAAATTAGCTCGGGAGAAACTAGCCTTAGAAGCAATAGAGAAGGCTAATTCTGAAAGATCTGAAAAGGAAATTATGGAGAAAGAAATTACCATTTCTGAGCAACAAACTGAAAAGGATAGCTCAATTCCAGAACCTACAATTGCAAGAGTTGAGCCTATTATTATAAAAGAAACCCCTAAAGCTGAAGAACCAGCACCTTTAGTGAAAACAGCAAAAGTCACTTATAAACAGCCTATAAAAAAAGAACCTGTTAAAAATTTAAAGTCAGTTAACCCGAATCAAAACATTGCATCTAAAAAGCCTAAATACAAAGGTGAAAGCTCAGTTAATATATGCGCAAACAAAGTTAATAATTTAACCGCAAGCATGCCAATCCAATTTGTTCCTGGCACTCCCTACATTGAATATGTTGGCGGTAATACGGTTTCTAAAGTTGCACAAGTTTTAAAAAACTGCCCTAGAGCTAAAGTAATAGTAGAATCTTTCGGTTTTGATGACATTGCTAAAATGAGAGGCGAAACAGTTGTTAAACTACTTAGGGATATTGAGCAAATTCCACAGAAGGTTTCAACGAAATTAGTAAATGAAGCACCTATAAGTGGTTCAATAAAAATTAGAGTTATAAGCAGATAAAAGTTTCAGGAGAATAATATTATGACTTACTTAATCCTACAA
>CAYGRX010000065.1:0-9030 GCA_964352365.1 uncultured Rickettsiales bacterium | reverse complement strand
ACTTATTGCTATCTATGTAAAATTCTAAAATTTTATTTTTTAAGACCCTTAGTCCAATTTCTTCGTGGAGTTCTAAAAACTTTTTTCTATCAATTATATTGTCCTCTAAAAAAATATTATTTTCAGCTTTATTAACCTCTTGTTTAATGAAATCTGAACTTCTTTCTAAAGATTTAATTACATTTGAAAGTCTTTTTTTTAGGGTAGGGTAGTCTACGACCTCTTCTAAAGCCTTGCGAATTTTGTTTCTAGTAAATTTATTGGATTTATTTGTTTCATCTTCAAACCAACCTACTTTATTCTCTTCTAAATAATTTCTTAACTCAGACTTATCAATATCTAGAAATGGTCTTATATATTTTATGCCATTGATATTATTTATTTTTTTTATACTAGCTAGGCCATCAATACTTGCTCCACGTTCAAGCCTCATTAAAAAAGTTTCAATATTATCGTCTAGGTGATGGCCTGTTAGCACTGTGTCTATGCGATTAGATTTGCAGTAACTATTTATTAATTCGTAACGAACTTCTCTTAAGTATTTTTCGATATTAGATTTTGGTATAGGCTTTTCATTTTTTAAAATAACAGAGTTTATTTCTAGAGTTTTAAGTAGTTTTTCTACCTTTAATGCTTCCTTAGAGGAATTATCGCGATATTTATGGTCTACAATAATTGCGATAAAATTTCGTTTTAGTAGGGATTTGCAGATTAAACTTAGAGCTAGGCTATCAATGCCGCCAGATGTTGCAACGGCAAAGTTTTCTTGGGGGATAATTCTATCTAATTTATTTAAAATATTTCTATCAATCATAGAGCAAATCCAGATATAAAAAAGGGCAGGTGATGCCTGCCCTTAGTAATTTCAGAAGTTGAAGTTTTTTTAGTTAACAACTGTAACTGCTCTTCTATTTTTGCCCCAAGCAGCTTCACCAGTACCTAGGAACTCAGGAAATTCTTTACCATAAGATATAGTGTTTACTCTTGAAGGGTTAACGCCCATTTCAACTAGATAGTTTTTTACGGAGTTAGCTCTTCTTTCGCCTAAAGCTAGGTTGTATTCTCTTGTTCCGCGTTCGTCACAGTGACCTTCAACAGTTACGGATATTCTTGGGTTTTGCATTAACCAGTTTGCCTGTCTTCTTACAGTGTCTTTTGCAACATTTGTAAGTCTGTAGCTATCTGAGCCAAAAAATATTCTATCACCAGCAACTGCAATTAATTCTTCTTGGCTAGGGATATTAATTCCTGATAAAGAAGTTTGATCAATAGTTTGCATGTCATAGCCATCACCCAAACCATCAGGGCCAGCTAATAGCTCATCATCAATTGGAGGTAAAAGGGGTTCGTCGCCTCTTGCGCCATAGATATCCCTATCTGGTCTTGGTTTATCCTTGAAAGCACTACAAGATGTAATTGTTAAAGCTAAAACAATAGTTAGAACTGTAATTCTCATTATATTTTCCGTGTTTGTTTTGTTATTTGATAAATACAATAATTTACTTAAACTTAAGTGCAATCAAAAACAAGAGTAAATATTAAAAATATTTAAATACAAGTATTAGTAATCAAACGCTTAATTGATTTTAATAAGGAATGCAAAAAAAAAGCCTGTAAAAATACAGGCCTTTAAAAGTATAAATTTAATTATTTGAATTAAGCTTGTTCTAAAGCTTCATATTCA
The DNA here is from genome assembly GCA_964352365.1 of uncultured Rickettsiales bacterium. Classification (GTDB taxonomy): domain Bacteria; phylum Pseudomonadota; class Alphaproteobacteria; order Rickettsiales; family UBA8987; genus CAYGRX01. Next base: position 7,346 of record CAYGRX010000065.1, on the reverse strand, counting down.
GCTCTCTCTTTAGCAACTCTTTCAACGTCAGATTTACCTTTAGCAGAAATATCTCTTTCAACTAACTCAATAACTCCTACAGGAGCGCTATCACCAGCTCTGAAGCCGAATCTCATCACTCTAGTGTAGCCACCACTTCTATCTTTGTATCTTTCAGCAATAACAGTGAATAACTTATTAACTGCATCTTTATCTTTAATTATAGATACAGCTCTTCTTCTTGAAGCTAAATCACCTTTTTTACCTAAAGTAATAAGTTTTTCAACATAAGGCTTTAACCCTTTAGCTTTTGCTAAAGTAGTTGAAATTTGCTCATGCGTTATTAGTGAAACAGCTAAGTTAGCCAATAATGACTTCCTGTGCGAGGTTTTTACACCTAGTTTTCTTTGTTTAAGTCCGTGTCTCATTTTAACTTATCCTTAAGTAATTTTTATAAAATTAAATCATCTATTAATTGAATGGATCTTCATATTTTTTAGCAAGATCATCAATATTTTCAGGCGGCCAGCTATCAACTTCCATACCGAACCTTAGGCCCATATCAGATAAAACTTCTTTAATTTCATTTAAAGATTTTCTACCGAAGTTAGGGGTTCTAAGCATCTCACCTTCAGTTTTTCTAACTAAATCACCAATATAAACAATATTTTCGTTTTTCAAGCAGTTCGCTGAACGAACAGAAAGCTCAAGTTCATCAACTTTCTTAAGTAAGTTTTTATTGAATGGAAGTTCATCTTTCTCTTCAACTTCTTCTTCAACTTCTTCAAAGTTAATGAATACTTGTAATTGGTCTTGAATAATTTTAGCAGCAAAAGCAATTGCGTCGTCAGGTTTAACTGTGCCGTTAGTTTCAACATTGAATACTAATTTATCATAATCAGTAACTTGACCAACACGAGCCTCTTCAACTTTGTAAGAAACTTTTTGGATAGGGCTGTATAATGCATCAATTGCAATAAGGCCAATTGGAGCATCTTCTGGTTTGTTTTGTGAAGCAGGAACATAACCTTTTCCAGTTTCAACAATCAATTCCATGTTTATTTCAGCGCCTGCATCTAAGTTACATATAACTAAAGATTTATTTGCAATCTCAATGTCTGCATTTTCTTCGATGTCACCAGCAGTAACAACTTTAGGGCCTTTAGCTTTAAGTCTAAGAACTTTTTTCTCAGGGCTGTGTGCAATAATGTTTATTGATTTAACATTAAGAATGATGTCAGTAACATCTTCTTTAACGCCTTGCACTGAAGAAAATTCATGCACAACGTTATCAAGTTTTATTGCAGTAACTGCAGCACCTTGAAGTGAAGATAATAAAACTCTTCTTAATGCGTTGCCTAGAGTAAGACCGAAACCTCTTTCTAAAGGTTCAATAATTACTTCAGCTTTTTTGTTATTTTGCTCTTTAAAATTAACTTTTGAAGGCTTTATTAGTTCGCGCCAATTTTTAACTATCATTGCTGACATCGCAAAAACTCCTTAATAGTAAATAAATATTATAAATTAAACTCTTCTTCCTTAAACACGTCTTCTTTTTGGTGGTCTACAACCATTATGAGGAACACCAGTTATATCTTTAATTGAGTTGATGTTAAAACCAACTGTTTGAAGAGCTCTTAAAGCTGACTCTCTACCAGAACCAACACCTTTCATAAGTACGTCAACAGTAATCATACCTTGATCTTGAGCATCTTTACCTGCTTTTTCAGTGGCAACCTGAGCTGCGTAAGGTGTAGATTTTCTTGAGCCTCTGAATCCACAAGAGCCAGATTTTGACCATGAAATTACATCACCTGAAGTATTCGTGATTGTAACATGTGTATTGTTAAAGGTCGCGTTAATGTGAACGATACCCCTAGATACGTTCTTTTTGATCTTCTTTTTTGTCTTAGCAACTGCCATAACTTATATAACCTAATATTATTATTTAATTATTTACCAACTTGTTTCTTACCAGCGATTGGAACAGGTTTACCTTTTCTTGTTCTCGCATTGGTATGTGTTCTTTGTCCTCTAACAGGTAATTTTCTTCTATGACGAAGACCCTGATATGAAGCTAGATCCATTTTCTTTTTGATGTTAGCGCCAACTTCACGACGAAGATCGCCTTCAACAACAAACGTTGAATCAATAAATTCACGGATAGCAATAATTTCTTGCTCGTTAAGCTCTTTAACTCTTTTTTCGCCATCAACTTTTGTGGTTTCACAAATTTTTGCAGCGAAAGTATGACCAATACCATATATGTAGGTAAGAGCGATTTTAACTTTCTTTTGAGTAGGTATATTTACACCGGCAATCCTTGCCATAACAATAGTCTCCTAGTTTGACCCTAAAATTAAGAGCGTGCATAATATATACCAACAAGTCCTTGTCAATAGCTAAAATGCATATGAGCCTAAGTTTTTTTGCCATTAACACTTTTTTAATCTTTTTAGCTTATAATCAAATTATATATTTAAAACACAACTATAATTTAAAAGGGAAGTTTGTAAGGCTGAAAAACCATCAAGTCACATAACTTAAACAGTAGGTGGTAGGCTAAAAAAATAGCGGAATTGGCTAAAAGGCTTAACAATTGGTTTAAATAATAAAATTTCATTTACTATTCTAACAATTTCAATTGACCGTTCAATATATCGGCATTAATCTATTTTTTATGTCCATATCAAACATATTTAAGAATCTATTTTCAAAATCAGAGGAGCAGTCTGTAAATATCAAGGCTGTTAAAAAAGATACTGGTTATGGGAGATATTCAAAGCCAGATGATGATCCTGAGCTTGCATCAGGCGTTATTTCTTGGAATAGTGATGAGGGGCGTAAGCGTATCTTAGAATCAAAATATAATTTTGCGTTTTTCTCTCTCGCACATACTTATCAATTTCAAACTTCTCCATTTCATGCAAGTTTAGCTTGTATGTCTAATGTACTAAACGCATTAAGGCTTGATAGGGGGGTTGTGCCAGATAGTAAAGAAAGGTCGTTTCAACTTTTCGATAGGTCAACTGGAGAAATTAGAGAGCAGCATTTTAATATTTATTCTCAAAAAACTTTATTAGATTCTGAGACTGATCAAATTAAAAAAAGGAAAGATGTAATTCCTGAAATTAAAGATGAAGTTGCTTACGTAGACTTTGATCACTTTGACCCAGGGTTAAGTATTATTCATGTAAAGCAGGTATTAGAGCTTTATAAATGTGAGGTTGAGCTTAATTATGCCAATGATGACGAGGCTCGTGGTGTGGCTGTAATGGTTGATCAGCTTAAAGAATGTCTTGTTGCTAAAGAGCGCTTTGTTATCGCTAATTTTAATGGTGATAGTTTAGGTATGTTGCCTGGCGGGCATTTTGGTGTTGTTGGGGCATATCACCTAAAGTCAAATAGTGCTCTTATTCTTGATGTTGCTGCACATAAAACCCCTTGGTTTTGGGTTCCAGTTGAAAAATTATACGAATCTATGAAAGCTGACGCTGACGACGGACGCCGCCGTGGTTACCTTATTGTATCAGATACTATTTAGTAATTTCTTTACTTATTTTAAATTTAGGGAGCTGGTGTAATTTTTCCTATTAACCTTTCGTTAACTATTGTGTGATATAATTATTGCAAGGGGATTAATGGAGGCCAAGATGGCAAAAAGCGAAAACCGAACTGAAAAAACTAATACTGATCCAATAAAACTAGGTGATGAACAAAATTCTACATCACCTACGTCAGAAAATAACGGTCAGAAAAATCCAAGTAAAAATCATTCAATAATTCAAGCCATATTGCCAGAAAATAATGTTCCAGTGTTTTACAGCGCTATGACTTCAGGTACATGGGCTAATTATAATCATGGTGGTGTTGATGGAGATTTCATGACTCTTGAAAAAAGGTTCAATTTTCAAAGAGATTTAGCAAGAGATCCAGATGTATATTTGGGTGCTGGTGTTGATGGTGGAGTTTTTATGTATGATTCTAGGCGGGAATTTTTTGATTTGAAAAATTTACCTCCTTCAGTTGCGGCATCGCTTTTGAGTGGCTCTATAACGCCTGTTAGTGGTTTTAATGGACTGGAGCCGTATGCTTTTTATGGAAAGGAAAATTTTCAAATAAAATATAAACCTCTTAGTGCTGTAACGGAAGTGTCTTTTAATGATGAAAATAAATCTCTACATTTCTCTTTAGATGCTGCAAACCCAGATAAGGGTGGTGGTTATTCCGTTGCGTCAGTTGGAATGGGAGTTTCAGTCGAGCTTCAAAAGCAAGGAAGACAACTGGGTAGATTTGGTGTGGAAATGAAAATTGAGAACCCTGAATCTAGTAAGGGGAGTCAAATTTCTATAGGTGGAAATATAAATTTAGCTGAGTTGAAGCGTGCTCAGAAAACTAAGCCACCAATCTCATTTTATTAAAAATAATATTAATTAAAGTTAACTCTAAAACGGACTCTTTATCAAAATAGTGTCTTCACGCTCAGGGCTTAGTATGATTCTTATATGCCGAGGGTTAATAATTTATTAATTTCCCTTTACAGAGAGAGAGAGCAATCTGCTATAATATGCTATTAAATTAATGCTAATAAACAAGCTTTAAGCAGATTTTAACCAAAATCTGTATAAAATATAATCAGAGCGAGATTGCTCAATTTTTTTCATTTAAACCAATTGTTATGTTTGGCAAAAAATTATTTGAGGCCATCAAGGGGACATCCCTTGAAGTTTTTATTCAACTACACCCTCCAAAAGAGGAAAGGAGTCCTTCAAACGAAAAGGGAATTTCCGTGAGAACCCCAACTCAAACTATGGGGAGGTACTTATTGTATAACCCGTCCGATAGGGAGGAAAGCTTCACCTACAATGGGGAGGCTCATAAAGTGCCTGCAGGTGCCTACTTGAAGCTCTAGCTAGGGGAGGCAAAGAGTTTATTTACAAGAGGTTCTCCGTTTGGGGAGCCTCTTGCTTTTTCTGGGCTATGAAATATGAGTCAAAGGCCCCATCTATTTAGAATTAAAACGGACTCTTTATCAAAATAGTGTCTTCACGCTCAGGGCTTGTGGAAATCGATTCAATTTTTATACCAACTAATTCTTCTAGCTTCTTAACATAGTCTAAAGCTTGTTGCGGTAAATCTTCCAACTTTCTACAGCCAGCTGTAGTTTGGCCTTTCCAGCCATCAACGTCAATAAAATTTGGTTTTGCTAATGCCTGAAGCTTAGGGCTTGCAGGTAAGTAGTCATATTCCTTACCTTCAATTGTGTATGAAGTGCAAATACTTATTTTTTCAAAATCATCAAGAACATCAAGTTTTGTTAAAACAATTCCATTGATACCAGAAACCAAGCAAGCCTGTCTAACTAGTACCGCATCAAACCAGCCACATCTACGCTGTCTGCCTGTTACCGTGCCAAATTCATGTCCACGCTCCCCAAGTATTCTGCCAACTTCATTTTCCTGCTCTACAGGGAAAGGGCCACTTCCAACTCTAGTTGTATATGCTTTTGTGATGCCTAGTATGTGTATTGCTTTAGTGCCTAGGCCGCTGCCTGAAAAGGCTGTGCTTGCAACTGTGTTGCTTGAAGTTACAAAGGGATATGTGCCGTGGTCAACATCAAGCATTATTCCTTGCGCGCCTTCAAATAGAATCTTTTTACCAGCTTTTTCTAGCTCATATAATTCTTTCCAGACTGGTCTTGCAAATTTTAAAATTTTGTCTTTTATCTTAACTAAATCATCAAAAATTTCTTTTGCTTCTATTAACTCAACGCCTAAGCCTTTTCTGTTAACGTTGTGATAGGCAACAAGCTCTTCAATTCTTTCTTTTAAAAATTCTTCATCAGATAAATCGCAAACTCTAATTCCGCGTCTTGCAATTTTGTCTTCGTATGCTGGGCCTATCCCTCTTCCTGTGGTGCCAATTTTCTTTGCTCCCCTTCCCATTTCTGCAACATTTTCTCCATGGCTATGAACGGGTAAAATCAAAGTTGCATTCTCAGCAATCATTAAATTTTCTGGGGTAATTTTTAAACCTTGAGACTCCACTTTTGCAACTTCGCTCAAAAAGGCATATGGATCAATTACCACTCCATTTCCAATTACTGAAATTTTTCCTTCACGAACAATTCCTGATGGTAGCAAAGATAGTTTATATACTTTTCCATCAATCACTAAAGTATGGCCTGCATTATGGCCACCTTGGAAGCGTACAATCACCTCTGCTTCTGCTGAAAGCCAATCAACTATCTTACCTTTTCCTTCGTCTCCCCACTGAGAGCCAACAACTGCAACGCAAACCATTATTTAATCTCTAAATTAGAATTTTTTACACATGACTTTATAGGTGGTTGTGTTGTTATTTCAACAAAATTTCCATAAATAATATTTATTTTTTCTTGGTATTGACAAAGGAACTTTTATTTACATATTACAACATGTAGTATTAACATTAAGCTTCAATTACTAAATATGGTATTTTATGTCTACTAAGTTATTAGAATTAAAGAAGAAACCTTCAAATTTTAAGAAACCAGTATCATTTTCTGGTAAAGCTTCATCTTTAAACGATAAATCAAAAATATCTAAAAAGGACAATTACTTATCTCGTATTAGGGACCTTGAGGAGCAGGTTGAACTTTTGACATCGTACTCATCAGATACAGTATACCGACTTAACTATGAGACTATGAAATATGATTATATTAGTCCTGCGGTTGCAAATCTTCTTGGTTTTACCCCTGCTGAGATGAAAAAGGTTAACTTCCGTTCATTGATAGTTGAGACAAAAATAGTTACTGATGGTCTACGTAAAATCTCTTCATTCGAAGCGCTTGAAAAACAGCGCGCTGCAGGCGACGTTGGTAAGTGGCAAGCAGATTATTTGATAAGAACTAAATCTGGTGAAAAAATCTGGGTTTCAGATGTTTCATCTCCTTGGTTTAATGATAAGGGGAGGGTTATTGGCTCCGTTGGTTCTATGAGAAATATTACTGACAGAGTTAGAATAGAGCAGCAAATTCTTGGGGATTTTGAAAATCTTTCTGTTATGGATCCGTTAACTGGCTTATCAGGTAAATCTGAATTTTTCTCTGAGTTAGAGCATGAAGTTAAGCGTACTAAAAGGTCTGGGCTTGAGTTTTCTCTTGTTGTGTTGGATATTGATAATTTGAGCGATATAAATAATTCTATGGGGAAAGAATTTGGTGATGAGGCGATAATCAGATTTTCAAAAATTATTAGTGAAACACTTAGGGATACTGACACCGTGGCCCGAACTGGTGGAGGCTCTTTCGCTGTAATTCTTCCAGACACTCCTATTAAAGGTGCATATTATCTTGCGGAAAGAATTAGAAGTTCAGTTAATAC
>CAYGRX010000064.1:8879-9212 GCA_964352365.1 uncultured Rickettsiales bacterium | reverse complement strand
TCTAACGGGCATATTATATTGGGTGTAAGATTCAACGGCATCAAACGGCCCCTTAATATCTTCTAATTTTTTGTTAAAAAGAGGGTGAACGGCTTTAATTAAGCCACTTAACTATAAGTTCTTTAATTAGATTTTTGAAATCATCTGACATAAATAATTTTACTTAATTACCCATAATAATCTTATCAAAACCGAAATATGCCAATGCAACAAATTGAGCAATTGCAATTACAAAAAGTTGAGATTTGAAGCTAGATTTTTTGGATTTATGACGAAATTTTCTAATAGCCCAATAAGCGGCAGGAGTTCCACCAATTGCAGCCAGTCCTAACA
>CAYGRX010000064.1:0-8869 GCA_964352365.1 uncultured Rickettsiales bacterium | reverse complement strand
TCCTTATATTGTTTTATCAGGGTTTCTCCAGCTGCCTAATTGAGCCCTTCTTTTATCCCAGTAAAAAACTCCCGCAGTAACTAGATTTATAGCTACAAGATAAATCCCGATTGTGTCTAATGTCCAATTTATGCTTTCCATATATATTTCTTTTTGTTTAACAGCTCTTATATTTTAGTGAGTTTTTCATTTAGTTCTTCAAATTTGAAGAAATTTAGCCTAAAAGCAAATAGTTTTAGTTATTTTTTACAATGATGACTATAAATAATAGATTTTGAAGTTTCTTTATTTAGCATTAAACTATTACAGCTATAAAATTTCTGAATTTGTTGCTTTCGACTAGCGTTTTGATACGATCTCTCATAATATCGAAAAAAAGAGTGTTTAAATGTTTAATGAGAAATATCTAGCAAGTTATGCGTCTTTTTCAAGTAAATCACGAGGAAGGCTTAATTATGAGCCAATAGCAGAAGGTAGAAGCCAATTCCAGAGAGATAGAGACAGAATAATACATTCTGCAGCATTTAGGCGTTTAGAATATAAAACTCAGGTTTTTTTGTATAATGAAGGTGATCATTATAGAACCCGTTTAACTCATTCAATTGAAGTATCACAAATTGCGAGGTCATTGTCACGTTTTTTTGGCCTTGATGAGGATCTGACGGAAACAATTTCATTGGCCCATGATATGGGGCATTCGCCCTTTGGTCATGCTGGAGAATATGCCCTTGAAGATTGCATGAAGCCATATGGAGGATTTGACCACAACGCCCAAAGTGTAAGGATTGTTACAAAATTAGAGCGTAAATATGCTAACTTTGCTGGTTTAAATTTAACATGGGAAACACTAGAAGGCTTAGCTAAACATAATGGGCCAATTAAGAAGCAGTCTAGAGCGTTGAGGGAATTTAACGATATATTCGATCTAAAGCTTGATACATACGCGAGCATGGAAGCTCAAATTGCAGCAATTGCAGATGATATAGCATATAACAGCCATGATATTGAAGATGGTATAAGAGCAAATTTGTTTACTCTTAACGATTTGGTAGAGCTACCCCATATTGGTTTCTTGATAAGGAAATGGCAGAATGATTTTCCTAAATCTGAACCCTCCATTTTAATAAATGAGGTTCGCAGTGAGTTTATTAAAATAATGGTTGGTGATGTAATTAACCAAACTAATAAAAACTTAACTGAAATTTCTCCAAAAAATGCTGATGATGTTAGAAATTGTGGTAAGCAAATAGTTTTCTTTGGGGACTCATTTAACCAAGATTTAAAGAAAATCAGGAAATTTCTATTTGAAAATATGTATAAACATAGCAAAGTTTTGATTATGACTAACAAGGCTAGAAGGGTCGTAACTGAACTTTTTGAGTTTTATTTGGAAAACCCTGAATGTTTAAGTGATATCTGGAAAAAAGATTTAGATATAAAAGACAAGCATTTGATAGCAGTAAGAGTTGCAGATTTTATTGCTGGAATGACAGATAGGTATGCTTTTAAAAGACATGAAGAGATATATAACACTTCAAAAACTATTATATAATTAGGTTAAAAATTAATGAAAAGCCCCTCAAAACACTTAATGTGTAATTGAAGGGCTTTTAAATTTTTATAAATTTTTTTTAGTATGAATTATGCAACTTCTTCAGCTTCCTTTGAATCGGATTCTTGACTTCCGCTTTCAGTAACTTCTTCAGCCTTTACTTCAGAAATTTTATTATCAATTTCGTATTTTTCTTCTCTTTCAGCTTGTTTAGAAAGAGCACCTATAGAAATTTTACCTTTGTTGAATTTTTCTTCAACTTCCTTAGCTTCACTTTCTGTTCTAGATACATTTACATAAACGTTTGCTACTACAGACTCACCAAGATCAATTTGCGCTTGATAGAAACCTAAAAATTTAATTGAAGTGTTCAAAGTAACTTCTTTTCTAGTAATTTCTTCACTAACGTTTTTGTTTAGTTCTTCAGCAATTTCTCCTGTAGAGACGGATCCGTAAAGTCTACCATCATCACCAGCTTGTTTTATCACTGTAACAATTCTATTCTCTATAGTTTTGGCCGCTTTTTGTGCCTCAGCTTCATTAGCTTTACTTTGCTTTACAAGTTCAGCTTTCTTATCTTCAAAATAAGAGATGTTGTCTTTTGTAGCTTGTATTGCTTTTTCATTAGGGATTAGGTAGTTACGAGCGAAACCAGATTTCACTTCAACCAAGTCTCCAACTTCACCTAATTTCTTGTATTTCTCTAATAAAATAACTTTCATTTTAATAACCTAATAATGGATTAACTTTAACTTTGCTGATTAATTATCAACAAATGGAAGAAGTGCTAGAACTCTTGCATTCTTAATTGCTTTAGCGAGCTCTCTCTGTTTTTTTGAACTTATAGAAGTGATTCTTCTAGGAAGAATTTTTCCTCTTTCTGAGATATATTGACCTAAAAGACTAATATTTTTGTAGTCAACTTTAGGTGAATTTTCACCCGAAAGTGGACATGATCTTGTTCTTTTAGAAAAAACCTGCGGTAACATTGCAGGGTTAGAAATAAATTTTGTGTTTTCTCTAGGAGCCATAATATAAACCTATATATATTTATTATTCAATATTGTCGTTGCCAGCTTCTTTAGAAATGCTTTCAACTTTTATTGTTAAATCTCTAATTACGTCTTCGCTAAGACCATATTTTCTTCTAAGCTCAGCAATTCCGTCATTTTCAGCTTCAAAACCAAAATGTACATAATGCCCTTTTTTGCTTTTGTTTATCTTGTATTTAAGATCTCTTAAGCCCCAGAATTCGCTTTTGATAACGCTTCCTTTGCTTTCTGTAATAATTGTTTCAAAACCTTGTGCGATTTTCTCAACATCAGCCTGAGTAAGGTCGGGTCTTAAAATAATTGTGCTTTCATATAATGCCATAATGAGCTATAATATTAGTTAATGGGGCGCACATAATACATTTGCAAAACCTTTTTGCAACAATTTTTTTAAATAAATTTTTTAATGTGTTTTTAAGCCTTTTCATTTGTTAGTTTTATATTTAAATTACCTCCCAAAACACTAATGTTCTAGTTATGTCCGATATGGAAGAAAAATTATCTAGGCAAGATGTTGAGTTGTTAACGGCGGGTGGAGATGTTGAATCAAAGCTCAAGGTTATTAATAAAATTTCTGGTCAATATAACGGTAAAGAGTTTTCTGATAAAGAAAAGGGTCTTGCCGAAGAGATATTTAGACTCTTAACCAAATATGCAGAAATATCTGTTAGGAAGTCTGTTGCCGAAAACTTGATGAGCTCAGATAATGTTCCTAGGGATATATTGCTTTCACTTGCACAGGATATTGACGATGTATCAAGGCCAATTCTAGAATTTTCTGAATTACTTACAGATCAAGATCTTTCGGAGATAATTGAGGGGTCTCCTAGCACCGATAAGCAAGTTGCAATTGCCAGAAGGGATGGTTTATCTGAGGATGTAACTGGAAAGTTGATTGAAAAGGACACTAAATCGGGTGAAGGTATAGTAACGGAGAGTTTGCTTGAAAATAATACGGCGCGAATAAGTGAGGAATCTTATAATAAAGTAGTTGATAGCTATAGCACAAAGGAAGAGGTTATTGAGGCCTTAATCACTAGAGGTTCTATACCTCAATCAGTTGTGATGAGCGTAACAAAAAAAGTTTCATCAGCAATACAAGAAAAGTTAGAAAAGAAGTATGATTGTTCTTTTGAGAATATTAATACTCTTTTCCAAGAATCTGGCGAAATCGCTGCATTTAGATTCGGTAATATGAAAATATTTGGTGATAACCTTATTGAATTGATAGGAATGTTAGAGGTTAATGGCCAGTTAGATCAAGCTCTTGATCCACTTCACGGTAAGCTAACTTTTATTTTGAATGATTTTGAGCCTATTGGGAAATTCGTTCCTGTTTCATCTATTGCACTTGGCAACAAAACTATGTTTGAAATTTGTATGTCTAGAATTACAGGGGTTAAATATAATAATATTAAAAAACTAGTTGATGATTTAGATCATGGTTTGAAGGCTCTTTATGAAAAAGCGAAACTTCCCGAGGCACTTTTTGATGCACTTAGATTTTCCATATATGTAATTAAAAAGATGGAAGATGAGCATAAAAAATTTGGTACAGCCCAAGCAAAGGAAGATCTTCATGAGTATATAAAACAGTTAATTACACTGTCTCGTGGTAAAAAAATCCGCAATTTATCAAGCTTCATATCAATTGTTAAAAAGCACATAGATAGAACTCAGGGTGAATGGTAGAAAACTATATCTAGCTTCAACTTCTTGCAACTTTATCATAAATCACTATAAAAGCAGCCTAACACTATACTTAATGAAGTAGATATGACTGAAAACATAAAACATTACCCTGAAACTTCAGCTTCACCATATTTTGCGAAGATTGAAAAAAATATTCAGCAATTCTGGGCAGAAAACAACATTTTTGAGCAATCAGTTTCGGTTTTGCCAAAAGAGGGTGCGCAGTTCTCATTTTTTGATGGACCCCCATTTGCTAATGGTTTGCCGCATTATGGGCATATGTTAACCAGCTGTGTTAAAGATTTATATGCGCGTTATCACACCCAAAAAGGGGAGCGCACAGAGCGTGTTTTCGGTTGGGATTGTCACGGTTTACCAGCGGAAATGGAAGCAGAAAAACAGCTTAACATTCAGGGGCAAATCGCCATTCAGGAATATGGCATTGGCAAGTTTAATGAGGTTTGTAAAACTTCTGTCATGAAATATTCCAACGAGTGGGAAGACTATATTAACCGCTTAGGCAGATGGGTAGATTTTGAAAATGGTTACAAAACCATGGACAAAAACTATATGGAATCTGTTATGTGGGCATTTGCAGAGCTTCACAAAAAAGGTTTAGTATATGAAGGTCACAAGGTTATGCCATATAGCTGGGCTTGTGAAACTCCACTTTCCAACTTTGAAACCCGTATGGACAACGCCTATCGCGAAAAGGTGAGCAAGGCGGCTACGGTGGCTTTTGAGTTGGAGGAAGTGCCTGATTTTGTAAAAGCTCAGAACCCTAAAATTGAAAAATCTTATGTTCTGGCATGGACAACTACACCTTGGACTCTTCCATCAAACTTGGCTTTGGCGGTTGGTAGAGAGGTAATATACAATTATATAACTCATAATAATGTGGCTTATATTACATCCGCGAACTCTCTCGGGAACTATATTGAAACTATAAGTTCTGTAAAAAATAAAATTGAAATTTTTAAAGTTGGTGATAATAACTATGCAGGATCACCATATATTTTTGAAGCTTCTGAACTAATTGGCCTTCGCTACAAACCTCTTTTCCCTTACTTCGCTAATGACGAGCGCGGTGGAAAAAATGCTTTCACAATTCTGGAAGGGGATTTTGTATCTGACGCAGATGGAACGGGTATAGTTCACTTAGCTCCGGGTTTTGGTGAAGATGACCAACGCGTTTGCGCGGAAAATGGCATTTGTACACCAGATACTGGCGGCATAATTTGTCCTGTTGATGAAGCGGGGAAATTCACTAAAGAAATTTTTGATATTGAAGGTTTATCCCTGCAAGGCTTGAATGTAATGAAGGACAAAAACAAGTCCGCAGATGAGCCTTATAATGATAATCAGCTTGATAAATATGGTCTTGTTAACCTTCGTATCGTTGAAAGTTTAAAATCTCGCGGGCTTTTAATTAAGCAGGAAGACTATGTTCACAACTACCCACATTGCTGGAGAACAGATACTCCACTAATATATAAAGCAGTGCCGAGTTGGTATGTTAAAGTTACCGCCTTTAAAGATAGAATGGTGGAATTAAACAAAGATATAAACTGGATTCCATCTCACATTCGTGATGGTCAATTTGGTAAATGGCTTGAAAACGCCCATGACTGGGCAATTTCGCGTAATCGTTTTGGGGCGCGCCAATTCCTGTATGGAAAACAAAGTCTGGTAAAATGAAAGTTTTTGGCTCTATTGCTGAAATGGAAGAGTTTTTTGGTGTAGCTGTTAATGATCTTCACCGTCCATTCATTGATGAATTAAAAGCGACTGATCCTGAAACTGGCGAGGAATATACACGCGTTAGCGAAGTGTTAGATTGTTGGTTTGAGTCTGGCTCAATGCCTTTTGCAGAGCTTCACTACCCGTTTGAAAATAAAGATAAGTTTGAGCGTCGCTTCCCTGCGGATTTCATTGTGGAGTATGTTGCCCAAACTCGCGGTTGGTTTTATACGCTTATGGTGCTTTCAACTGCTTTGTTTGACTCTATCCCGTTTAAAAATTGCATCTGCCATGGTGTAATACTTGGTGAGCCTTTAAAAAACCCACAAACAGGCAAAATGGAAAAGCAGAAGCTTTCCAAGCGTCTTAAAAACTATGCTGACCCAGTTGAGGTTTTTGACACGCTTGGTGCAGATGCTATCCGCTGGATGATGATATCTTCCCCAGTTATGAATGGTGGAGAGCTTACAGTTAGCAAAGATGCTTCCGACATTCGAGAAGTTGTGCGCCTAACGCTTAAACCAATTTGGAATGCGTATCATTTCTTTTCTCTTTACGCTAATAGTGATGGTGCAAAGGCAGAGCTAAGCTTCAATTCAGAAAATTTGATGGATAGATATATTCTAGCAAAGCTAAAAAATGCGGTGGAAACAATTGATGCAGGCCTTGCAGGTTACAACACGCCAATTGCTTGTGCGGCTGTTGATGAGTTTTTTGAAGCGATGAACAACTGGTATATTCGCCGTTCTCGTGAGCGTTTTTGGCGTTCTACTAATGCTTCTGAAGATGCTGATAAACAAGCTGCGTACAACACTTTATACACTTGTTTGGTTACACTTTCTAAGGCGGCAGCCCCATTAATGCCGTATTTATTTGAAGAAATTTATAAAAACCTAACAGGCGCAAAAAGTGTTCATTTAAGCAAATTCCCTGATGTTTCAACAATAAAAATTGATGGCTCTTTAGCAACTCAAATGGATAAAGTGCGCGAAATTTGTAATGCTGGTCTTTCAGTTAGAAATGCCGAGAATATTAGAATTCGCCAGCCGCTTTCTGAAATTGAAATTTTTGGACAAGAAGGAATTAAAGAAATTGAAAAATTCTCAGATATTATCTGTGAGGAGCTTAACATTAAATCTGTTTCTATATCTGAAGAGCTTGAAGGGAAAGCATCCCTTAATTTAAAAATTAACTTCCCTGTTTTGGGTAAGCGTTTACCTGAAAAAATGAAGCAGATAATTCCTGCATCAAAGCAAGGTAATTGGAGTCAAAACGCTAATGGTGAAGTTGAAATTTTAGGCGAAGTTTTAACCTCTGAAGAATGCTCATTAACGTTAGAGCCAAAAGACCCTAAGGGCGCGGCATCTCTTCCATCTAATGATGCTTTAGTAGTGCTTAACTTAGATATTTCAGATGAGTTGAAAGCAGAAGGCTTTGCACGTGATGTTGTACGCCTAATTCAACAAGCTCGTAAAGATGCAGACCTTGATATAGCTGATAAAATCAGTATTTCATTAAGCGTAGAAGGTGAGCTGAAAGCCGCAATTGAGCAGAATAAAAACTATATTGCAGAACAAGTGCTTGCGAATAATATAGATTTTTCAGGTAAAAAATTGGCGAATTTTTCAAATGAATTTGAGGTTGAAGGTAATAAGATTTATATCTCATTTGAGAAAGCGTCAGAAAGCAAAGTTGCTTAATCAGTTTTTATTAGGAATGCGAAGTAAAATATATTATGAATATATTAGCTTAAGCATGACAACATAAAAGCATAAATATGGAGCAGTAAATGTATACTCAGTATGACGTTATTGTAATAGTAGCAGTACTAATTTTTACAACTATGAGCCTTATAAAAGGTGGTGTTATTAGCATTGTCGGTATTGCGAAGTGGTATGGAGCATTTTTTGTCGCTCTGATTTTTTACCCATTTATTAAGCAAATTGTGGAAGAACATTTTGTTGATTCTACAGTAGCTAATGTTGTCGCGGTAATAATTGTTTATGTACTAGCTGTAATATTTTTAGCTCTTATAGGTGGGGTGATAGTAAGGGCATTTGGGCTTTTTGTCGGCTCAATACCAGATAGGATATTTGGTGCAATGGTTGGTTTTCTTATAGGATACATAATTGCAGCTTCTGCTCATTACACAATTGAAGAGTTATTAAAAGATAGTGTGCCAGATTGGTTTAAAAACTCTGAAACATTATCCTTTACCAAGCCTGGAGCTGAATTTTTAAAGGATAGTTTGAGCGGAACATTAGATTCTATGAAGGGTGATTTAGGTTTGGATATAACCGATGAAGAAGGAAAAATAGACCCTGAAAAAGTTCAAAAATTAAAAGAAAACCCTAAATTAAAAGAAATTTTTGAAAGTGATCAAGTTCGAGAATTATCTAAAAATCCTAAAATTCAAGAAATTGCAAAAGAAAGAATTCAAGAGATGGAAAGCTCTGCACCAAAAATTTCTAAATCACTAAATATTGATAAAGTGATAGAAAGAGCTGCAGAATTAAAGGCTCAAGGCTACGAGCCTGAAGAAGTTAAAAGTATAATTGAACAAGAAATGCAAATGGGTAGGTAAACTACTTTTTTAATTCAAATGCAGTTTTTACAAAATCTTTGAACAATGGGTGGCAATCAAAAGGTCTGGATTTAAATTCTGGATGGAATTGTGTCGCGATATACCAAGGGTGATCTTTATACTCAACAATTTCAGGTAATTTACCATCAGGTGAAAGGCCGCTAAATATTAGTCCTTTTGCCTCTAAATCATCTTTGTAGTTTATGTTTACTTCATATCTATGGCGATGGCGCTCGCTTATTTCTTTTT
>CAYGRX010000063.1:0-9245 GCA_964352365.1 uncultured Rickettsiales bacterium | reverse complement strand
TAGAAATTTTAGGGTTATTT
Source organism: uncultured Rickettsiales bacterium (assembly GCA_964352365.1). GTDB lineage: Bacteria > Pseudomonadota > Alphaproteobacteria > Rickettsiales > UBA8987 > CAYGRX01. The sequence goes on along the minus strand of CAYGRX010000063.1, from coordinate 9,225 downwards.
TTAAACATGAAGAAATTACTAAACGCTTTTCAAACAAATGAAAACTAGTAATTATTTGTTATATAATCTGCTAGCTTGTAAGAACTTAAAAAAGCTGACTCAACTTTGCCGCTTATGCACCAATCCCCACAGGCTGCCAAACTCATTTTTTCATCAATTAAAAAGTCTTTTTCACTAGATGCTTCAACATTGGCATATTTCCACCTATGCATATTTTCGTATTCAGGTATTTGGTTTCCAACATCAACTAATTTATAAAACTCATCAGTTAATATTTTCTTAACTTCTGCTTGGTCTGCTTCAACATTTTCTTCTGCCCATCCATTAGTAGTTTGAATTAAGATTGATGTTACACTATTGTTTCTGCCACCTTTAGTTTCATTTTTTGCTATCCAGCTAATTGGTGAGTCATTAATTTTTGCAGCTGACCAATGTATATTAATTAATGGTTCTGAAAAACCTAACATTAATGAATAGCAAGCAGACAGCTTTGCCTTCTCAATTAAGTAATATTCTTCAAAGGTTTTTGGTAATAATTCTGCAGCTTGGTGACAAGGTGCTGTAGATATGACAAAGTCATATTCCCCTAATTTATTGCTATCCAGATCTTTTAAATGCCATTTTCCGTTAAGCATATCATCTTCATTTATAGGTTTGATATGTTGTGATAAATTTACCTTAACACCACTTTTGGCAATTAATTCTTTTGGTAACATATTCATTTTTGGTGTTCCAACATAATGATCTTCAAAATGCATGCGGTCAAAAACTTCACAATTTTTTATATTTATGAATTTACCTTTCCAAGGGCTTACAATATTTCTTTTAATTAAGGGTTTTAGAAAATGTTTAAACTCATCACTTCTTGCTGTAAAATATTGGGCACCATGGTCGAAGCTAAAGTTGTCAGAATATCTGGTTGACATCCTACCACCAATTCCTCGAGACTTTTCGAAAATTTCAACTTCAAAATTTTTCTTTTTACCTAAATAAAAAGCTAAAGTTGCTGCAGAAATTCCTGCTCCGATAATAGCAATTCTCATATTCTTAATTATATTTAATTTGTATTGAAGCAATTGTTAAAGCTATATGCAAAAAATAAAACTTAATTATTTGTAATTAATTATGTCGTTAAATATTAAAAAACTTGTTGTTGGCTGTGACAGTATAAAAGAATTTGCTGACTATCAAATTGGCAGATATATGGATTTTGAAGGTCAAAAAGTTAGTGCTGTTTACACAAGATTTAAGCCAAAACAGGCTGATGAAATTATCAAATCTGGCGGATCAATTTATAGAATTATAAAGGGATATATGTGTTGCAGGCAAGAAATTGTAGGCTTTGAACAATATGTTGATAGTTTCGGTACAAAAAAATGCTTGATACTTACTAAGCCAGAAATAATAAAAACAAAAGTAGTGCAGAGCAAACCTTTTCAAGGGTGGAGGTATCTTCTACAAAAAGATGCGCCTTTAGATTTAAAAAAAGCTTCTAAATTAAAGGTTCCCCTATAGTATTTTATGCCCTCTATTAACAGTGGGTAATTACTTGATTTATTTGAAAATATAGGTGAAATTTAACATTATGATATATGAGATTTTAATTAGAAGGCTTACAAATAAATGAATAAGGATTATTTTAGCGTAATAATACCTACTTACAATAGAGCTAACTTTTTAAAGAAAGCTATTGATTCTGTATTATCACAATCCTACGAACATTATGAGATTATTGTTATCGACGATGGTAGCGTTGATAATACGAAAGAGCTGATTAAAAGCTACTGTAGCCAAAAAATAATTTATGTAAGGCAAGATAATAAAGGGGTTTCTGAAGCTAGAAACTTAGGAATTAAAATATCAACAGGTACTTTTATCGCTTTTCTAGATGATGATGATTTATACCATGAAAATAAGCTTGAAGTTTGTTTTGGATATTTAAAAAAAAGAATAGATACAAACTTTTTTTGCTCAAACTTCATGTTTATTGATGAGAAAGGGGATAAAACTATGAGGGGTGATGTAATTAATAATTATTCAGAAGTAAACCTTCATAATATTGCTATGTTTGACTTAATTCACACGTCATCTGTTGTAATTAGAAAAGTAGCTATTGGTGAAAACACTCTTTTCCCAAGAGAGCAGAAAGTTTCAGAAGATTATTATATGTGGAGTGAAATATTAAAAAATGGGAACGGATATAACATCCCTGAGACCTTAACTTACTTTAGGCAACACGGCAAAAACACAAAGATATCAAGTTTACAGCTTTACAAAGAAAATAGAAAAATAATTGATAAAATTTTTTCAGCTCCCCAAAATTACTTGTTTTGCAAAAGTCACTATATAAAAAATTTAAAGAAGATTATTGAAGATAATTTAATTTACAGAAAAAAATATTTTGAAATAATATTTTTTAAGTTACTATGTATCATAATGAAAAGATAAATTTAATGTCATTAAACAAAACTAAAAGTAACGGATTTACCCTTGTAGAATTAGCTATTGTTATAGTGATAATTGGTTTAATTACTGGAGGGGTTTTAGGTGCGAGTAGTCTAATAAATAGTTCAAAAAGAAACAAGGTTTTGTCTGAGTCATCTGGGTTTAACACTTCTATAAAAGCATTTTATTTAGAGTATAATGCTTTACCTGGTGATATGAGGGATGCTGATAGCTATTGGCCGGCAGTAACTTCTAATGGAAATAACAATAGAAGAATTGATTACACAGCTGATTTCATGAATACCTCAGAGGAGCATTTAGCTTGGCAGCACCTTTCTTTAGCTGAAATACTACCTCAATCATATACTGGTACAGGTGGTGATATAGACTCAATTCCTGAATCTGAAATTGATGGCTATTATAGAATAGGTTATCAAAATGATGTTTATAATATTAGTACAACTATGATTTCTTTAAATAGAGTTGATACAAGCCTAGATACAGGTAAACCAAACGGCCCTGCTATATCATTAAAAAACCTAGTAGCAATTGATAAAAAGGCCGATGACGGTAAAGCTTCAAGAGGGAAAATTCTAGGCTTTAATGAAGAGGGAAATGCAACCTGTACTGATAACGACATTGATGATGATAGTGCAGATTATTTATCCCCTTCAAATACTGATGTTACATGTAAAGCTTTTTTTATAATGGACATGTAGACATATATGAAACAAGATTTAGTTTCAGTAATAGTGCCAGTCTACAATGTTTATGAATTTTTGGTGGAATCGATTGTTTCTATAAAATCTCAGGATTATCATAATAATGAAATAATTGTTGTTAACGATGGCTCAAACAAAAATTCATCTAGGGCGATAGAAAATATCTGCTCAAATTATACAAAAGTTAAGTTGATTACAGAAAAAGTAAACAAAGGCGCCTCTCAAGCAAGGGCAGCTGGTTTAAAGCATGCTCGAGGTAAATATATAATATTTCTTGATGCGGATGATGTTTTAACTGAAAATGCTATATCAAGTTTGGTAGCAATATTAGAAAATAAAAAAAAATATATAGCATCTTACGGAACAAAAACGAAGCTTATGGCTTCGGGTGAAGTTCATTATAAACTACCTACTCAGGAGCAATCTGTTACTGGAGATGTATTGCCATCCCTATTAAAAGGGGTTCCTCTATTATCGAATGGGAATATTTGTATAAAGAAGGAATATATAGATAAAGTTGATTTTCCTGAAGTTATTACTCATGGCGAAGACTGGATTACATGGTGCAGACTTGCTTTGTTAGGAGAAATGATTTTTACAGAAAATTTAGTGCTAAAAATTAGAAGTCATGAGCATAATGTTTCTAATTTAACTCACAAAAAGCCAAGCCTATTATATAATATGTTAGATAGTGTCTTTAGGGATAAGAAGTTTATTAGAAGGTTTGGTGCTGAAACAATAAATCAATATTACAAAACTCACAGAGCTCATATAAATAAATATTTATATTATACATTTAAAAATAGAGGCCAATTTATAATGGCTCTTAAACAAAGATTATTAGGTATTTTTTGGAAAATAAAAATAAAATAAAAGTTCTACATATTGTGAAATGGTTTTATGCAGGTGGTGCGGAAAGGATTTTAAGTAGTGTATTAGAACATAGTGATAATAATAAATTTGAGCATGTTATTGTATCATTATCTGACCAAGGGGAGAGGATAGAAAAAATACAGGATAGTCTCGGAATAGAATATAAGGCATTCAACTTTGAAAGGGGAAAATGGAATGTCAAAAATTATATAAAATGTTTTAAATTCATAAAAGAAAAAAATCCAGATATCATTAAAGGCTGGCTCCCTCCTGGGAACATTATGGCAGCCTTTGCGGGCTTAATTTTTAGAAAAACCGTAATATGGGGACTGCATGATTCCCAGCCACATAGGAGGTATGATAAAAGACTTGTCTTTGTTTCAAAGTTTCTAGTAAAAAAAATAGTATGTTGCTCAGATGCAGTTAGAAAAGTTTGTATAAATGTTGGTTATCAAAAAGATAAATTAGAAGTTTTTTATAACGGTACAGATACTAATTATTTTAATAAAATAATTAACGCTAGGAAATCATTATGCGATGAGCTGGGAATTAATAATAAGTATACTTTAATAGGATTTTCTGCTGAATATTCTGGGGTAAAAAGGCATGATAATTTTTTAGAAGCAGCTAAATTATTTTTAAAAGATTATCCCAATACTTATTTTATTTTATGCGGAAAAAATATTGATGATAATAATTTAAAGCTAGTTCATAAAATTACACATTTAGGAATTTATGAAAATGTTAAATTGTTAGGAATCAGGAATGATATGCCGACTATTTTTTCTGCATTAGATATAAGTACTTTAAATTCAGAACATGAGTCTTTTGGATTGTCAATTAGTGAGTCTATGTCATGTAAAACTTTTTGTGTGGCTACAAAAACAGGGGTGCTTCCTAAATTATTAAAGGGTGTTGGCTTTGTTATTGAAGTTTCAACTGACCCTAAAATTTTGAGAAATGCTTGGGATCAAGCTTTAAAAATAAATACTACTAAAAAACAATCTATGTTAAATCTAGGAAGAAAAAGAATTGAAAATGAATACTCAATTCGTGACACAGCAAAAAAATATGACAGGTTATTTAGCGCGTTTTAACCTGGATAGGGATTCAAATAACATACTAAGTTCCTTAGCTTGCTTTTCTAAGGAGAATTCTTTCACTGCTCTTCTCCTTGATTTTTTTGACATCTTGAATAATTCTTCATTTCTAAAATTTTCAAATTTTATAACCGCCTCTTTGAGAGCAAGGGAGTTATCTGGTTCACATAGTATTGAAAAATCTTCATTTAAAATTTTTGGAATATCTTCAAAGTCATTTGAAATAATTGGTAGACCCATAGCCATTGCTTCTTTCAATACTAATGGAGAGGTGTCCATACTTCCATCATTACCTAATTTAAATGCTGATATAAATGCCTTGTATTGAGGGCCATTATATGCAAGCCAATCAGAGCTTCTAAAGCCTAAAAAACCTATATATTTATCCAAATTATGTTTTGAGGTAAATTGTTTCAATTGCTCCATTAATTCACCATCACCTACTATATCTAATCTAGGTTTGTTAAAGTTGTCTGGTAATAGACTCCAAGCATCAATAATATCAAAAATACCTTTGCAATCTACTAATCGACCTACAAATAAATATTTGCCATTATTATTTAGATAATTAGATACTGGCTTAAACTTATTAATATCAACTCCACAATTAATTTGATGCGCATTAGCGTTATAAAATTTTTTTATTTTAGTATGCATCGATGGAGATACACAAATTACTGCATCAATATTTTTACACTTTAATTTTAAGTCAATTTTTTTGGACGAAACATCTGAACCATGGCAAGTAAGCGTTATAGGTATGTTTGTAAGCTTTGAAGCACCTATTGCATAAGTAGCAGCACCCCATGCAAAATGTGCATGTATGTGTTCGGATTTATTTTTTTTTATAAAATCAGCAACATCACAAGAATGGATAATAAATGATTTTTTTGGTTCACTTGTTTGCCTTAATGCAAAAGGTAATATTTTTACTAGTTTTAAAAAATATTTTTTAATAAGAAGGTTTGCTTTATCTTTTTTAATTTCTTCAAAGAAATATGTTTCTTCCATTAAATTTTTATCTATTTCTTGAAAATTTTTCTTATTTTTATGGAGCGCAATAATTGTGATGTCATGACCTAATTTCCTCATAGATCTAATTTCTTCACCAATAAAGGTTTCAGAAATAACAGGAAATAAACCTAATATGTAGGTGATGCGCATATCTTATTTATATTCCTTTGGCGAATAACCAAAAAGGCCCAATAAACGACCTATAATAAAACCTAAATACATCAAGGGGCTTAAAAAAGTTATATTTTTACTAATAGCTGATTTGCATAGGTTGTATAGGTATTTTGTAGTTTTAGGTAATGACTTTAATAGTATTTTAAAAGTTTTTTTATAACCTAAAAATAAAATATCGGAAATCGTATTATTTGCCCCAACTCTAATATTTCTTCTTAATAACCAAAAAAAAGACCCTCTATCTTTTGTGATGTATGAGTTAACAATAGCTTCTCTTGACATAACTATTTTCCAACCCGCCTTATTAATTTGACGGAAAAAATGGTTGTCACTACCACCTATTTTGGTAAACCTGCCATCAAACCTAATTTTATTACCTCTATATACTCTAGTTGAAAATAAAACATTGTTCGTCCATGCGGAGTCCAAGCATTCTCCAGTTTTTTGTATTGGGTTACAAAAAATATCAAGTTGCTTTAAATATTTTTTTTCTTCGCTAAAAATATAATTCACATAACCTTTGACTACATCTGCATTATATTTTTTTATTGCATTATAACCTTCTAAAATCCAATTTGAGTCAACTGTATCGTCATCATCTATAAATCCTATATAATCTTGATCTATGCATAAATCTAAAACTTTATTCCTCGCTTGGGGTATTCCTTTTTTAGGTTCAGTTTTATATATAATTTTAAAGGGAAAATCTTTTTGAAAATAATAGATAACATCTTTTGCAGAGAGATTGAAATCATTGTCTATAATCAAAATATTTAGATTAATATCTTGGGGTATAATTAAGTTTTTCAAAGAATTTAGACTTAACGATAGAAGTTCTGGTCTTTTATAAGTAATAATACCTATAGTTATATTTACTAAACTCATATTTAAATTTCAAATTTTTTTGAATTAACTAAAAACTGACCGCAAGCTTTTAGAATGCTTTTATTTTGTGCCGCTAAAATTGATGGTAGGGTTATATTATCTAATATTTCATTCTGCTCTCTAAGGTAATCTTCTCTATCGTCACTAATTTTTTGTAATAAGTCATCTTTTTCCTCATTATGATTTTTTAGGACTTCTTCAATAAATATTGAGTTTCTCTCAGTGATTTGAAATAAATATTCCTCCTCGGTAGAAATTACTTTTTTAAACAATTCCTCTTGTTTAGAGGCAATTTGAGACAGCTCAAACAGATTCCAAACTTTAGTTTGGTAAATATTTGATAAATACAAAAATGAATATTTTATAAACATCTTTATTGCTAAATATTTCGAGAATAAGAAGCCCTTATGTTTCTTGTGTATATATAAGAAGGACCATTTTGAGCTTCTTAGTTTTAACTCTTCAAGTTTGTTATTACTTCTGCTGGAGCTACCTATTTTATGTGATACATTCAGCCCTTTTACCAGTAACAAATCATAGCCAAACTTTTTAGTTCTAATTGAAATATCATCATCTTCATAAAACATGAAAAATGATTCATCAAAAAAACCAACCTTACTCATTAATTCCATATTCCACAAAGCTATGGATCCCGATATGAAATTAACATTAATCACATCTTGATCTATTATACTATTAAGGCTTTTGAAATCGCTTTCTATAACATTATTTCTATGAGACTTAGAACTGTTATCAATCCCCCTTCTTTCTATGCAAGGCGCTATTATTGCGCCCATTTTGTTATTTTCTGAAACTTTAAGTAATTTACTTAAAGTTTCTTTTGAAATCGTAGCATCAGGATTTAATAATAGTGCATATTTAGTTTTTACCAGTTTTAATGCTTGGTTACATGCGGCCCCAAAACCATAATTCTTTTTATTTGATAATACTTTGATTTTTGGATAGGCATCTTTAACCATTTTTATGGTTGAATCATCGCTTAAATTATCAACAACAAAGATTTCTGATACAAACTCATTTTTAAAAATCGATGCAATGGACTTTAAAATTATGTGAGAACTATTATGTGTAACTATGATTGCTGTTATCGTCATAAATATTGCATTATGGAATATAATAGTGTATTATAATTTAAATTAAGAAAATTAAAATGTTTTAAATTATGTCAGAAAAACGCTCTATATTTAGTCGGTTAGGTGGAAGAATTATTTCTCTATATTTAGTTGCCCTTACTATTACAACTCTAACTAATATAGCTATGAAGATTGTTTATAAAGAAACTAATTATGAATCCCCAGTTCTAAAAGAGTTTTTTGATGATAACGCGCATGCTTCTCCATCAGGACCTTAGATATTTAAGTGCCATTGTTTTATCCATAGTTTTTGCATAATTTATTGCTAGAAATAAATTCGAACTTGAGATGCATTTATTTTTTAGGGCGTTTATTTCACCGACCTCTAATTTTTTCTTTAAAACTGGATAGTTGTAAACTACATCAATAGCTTTTCCTATTAAACTTGGGTTTTCTAATATTATATCAGAGCAGTTATTTTCGTGCAGCCTTCTTTTAAAGACGGGCTTTCTTCCAGCAGGAACAATATTACCTAGTAAAGCTAAGTAACACCATAATATCCAATCTTCACCAAATTTTATCCCCTCGTTGTTTTTTGGAAATTTGTTTAGGGATATTTTTCTTATACAAATGCTGCCATTACTAAAAGGTGTTCCGCCAGCTAATAAAATCTTTAGAATTTCTTCTCCTGAAGGCATCTTTTTTAAGTCTATTAATTTAGGTTTCTTGGTAACCTTCCCATTTTTATCGATGCTTAGCATCTTTGCATATGCCGCAATTATCTTTTTGCTCTTTAAAAGTGGCCTCGATAAGTATTTTAAAGCATATGGAAGAAGGGCATCATCTCCATCTAAAAAAACTACAAACTCTGCATTAGTATTTTCTACCCCTGTATTTCTAGCATTAGCTGCACCAAGG
>CAYGRX010000062.1:0-9312 GCA_964352365.1 uncultured Rickettsiales bacterium | reverse complement strand
TCGTCATCATTTTTTTCTGTATCAAAATCAAATTTGTACTGAAAGCCATTACAACCCCCTCCATCAACGGAAACACGTAACCTTGCGCCATCTTTTTCATCTTGCAGTAAAAATGCAATTCTTTTTGCGGCACTTTCACTAACTAGTAATCTTTCTGTGTTTTCTGTCATAATTTGATTATAGAATTTCTATATATGTACTTCCATTTGCGTACATATGTAATATAAATATAAAACTTTAAAGTTCAACTAGCATATTATCTAAATCCACATGCGTTTTGAAAGACATTTCATTGAAGATATCAGAAGGCGAATATCAATAGTTGATATCGTTGGTAGCGTAGTAAATTTAAAACCTAAAGGTCGTGGCGAGTTTTTAGGCCTTTGTCCATTTCACGGTGAGAAAACACCATCATTTACAGTTAGCGATAATAAAGGTTTTTATCATTGTTTTGGTTGCGGTGTTCATGGTGATGCAATCAGGTTTTTAACTGATCACAAAGGTTTAACATACCCAGAAGCAATTAAAGAAGCCGCGTTAATAGCTGGAGTTGAGTTACCTAAGCAAGATAATTTCTCGCGTGAAAAACAACGTCAAATTGATGATTCCCTTGAGTTAATGGCCGAAGCTACAAAATGGTTTCAACAAAATTTAAAATCTAATCATGGCCGTGAAGCTTTAGCTTATTTAAAAAATAGGGGCTTGAGTAATGAAACTATTGAACATTTCAAAATTGGCTTTGTTGGCGCCGAGTGGGAGGGGTTAAAAAATCACCTATTAAAGCTTGGGGCAAATATCCAGTTGATGAATGCAAATGGTCTAGTTTCTTCAAATGAAAACGGTACTAAAACCTATGATCGTTTCCGTAACCGTATTATTTTTCCTATTTTTGATTCCACCAATAATCCAATTGCATTTGGTGGCAGAATTATTGAAGAGGACTCTAATGCACCAAAATATTTAAATTCCCCAGAAACTGATCTGTTTAAAAAGGGGTATATTCTTTATGGGTATAATTTTGCACGTGATGCCGCCTATAAAAAATCTCAAATTATTGCAGTTGAAGGTTATATGGATGTGATAGCTCTTCATCAGGCAGGGTTTGAGAATGTAGTAGCTCCATTAGGTACAGCAGTTACTGAAAATCACATAAGGCATTTATGGAAGGTTTGTGATGAACCTGTTTTTTGCTTGGATGGTGATAATGCAGGCTTGCGTGCTATGATGCGCTTAGCAGAAAACCACATAAACATGCTTGTTCCTGGTAAAACCATGAAATTTGTTTTGTTACCACAAGGTAAAGATCCCGATGATGTTATCAAGAATAGTGGTGCAAAGGTTTTTGAAGAAATGCTTAATAACTCAACAGACCTCTCTGATGCATTATGGGACATAAATATCAAGGGTCAAAAGCTTAAAACCCCTGAACAGAAATCTGCCTTTGCAGAAAAAATGTTGAAAGTTGTTGGGCAAATTAAAAATGAAACTGTTAAAAACTTCTATACTCAAGATTATAAGAATAGAATTTTTAGATTAGGTTTTGGTTCAAAGTTAGGAGCTAAAAATGGAAGCAAAAATACATCTAGTGATGCAGATGCTAAGTCATTAACCCTAACTAATAAAACCAAGGTAGAAAACATACTTGAGAAAATTTTAGCTCTAGCGAGCTTCCACCCATATATTATCTCAAATCATCAATTAGAAGAATTTTTGCAAAATACTGAAATTTCTAACAAAAACCTTGAAAAACTGTCATTTTTACTTATAGATTACTTTGCTTTGAGCGAAGAAGATGGGGCTAATTTCGTGGGCTTTATGCATTACCTTGGAAATACCAAGGATCATACCCAAATAGATTACCTAAATAAAACCCCTCTAAGAGCCGAGTATTTAAACAAGATAGAAAGTGTTACTCAGGCTGTAACGGCATGGCAATACTTAATATCAGAATATAACTTAGCTTTAGCGGAGAATGAACTTAAAAAATTGTCACATAACGAATCATCAGATATAAATACATTTTATTTGGCGAAGAATGAAGTGATTAAACTTGAAGTTCTTAAGGAAAAGAGAAGAGAAAAATTTGAAGAAGTAATAGCAAACGAATCAATTTAAAAAGTAATTATGGCAAAAACTACAAAAAAAGTATCAAAAGTTTTATCGGCTGAAGAGAAAAAAAGAATCATTCAGGAAACTGTAAATGGCATTGTTGATAAACTAAAAGAAATTAGTAAAAACAAAAAAATTATTACAGTTGATGATGTAAATAAACTAATCCCTAAAGATTATGTAGATCCAAACTTCATTGAAAAAATCATTGAGGAATCTGCAAAACATAGTCTTAAAATTTCTGAAAAGAAAACCACTGAGGATGACTTTGAAATTGGCCTTGCCGATGAAGATGAGGGCACATCAACCACTGCCTCAGATGATGACGATACTCCAACAGTAGCACCTGTTGCTGCTGCTAGTAGAACTGATGACCCAGTTCGTATGTATCTTCGTGAGATGGGTAACGTGGACCTTCTTTCCCGTGAAGATGAAGTTGAAATTGCAAAAAGAATTGAAGAGGGTAAAAACAATCTTATACGTGTTTTATGCAAATCACCACTTGCAATGCGTAGCTTTATTTCTTGGTATAATGATCTAATGGCTGGTAAAATTCTACTCAGAGATATTATCGATATTGAAAGCTCATACGCGAAAGAAATGGGCATAGTTATTGGTGAGGATAACGATAATAATCCTAATACACCTATCACTAAAAAGCCGGAAATTGAAGCCCCTAAGGCAGAAAATAACGAAGATGAAGAAGATGGTGAAGAAAAAATTAAACTTTCTGAAGATGAGTTAGATAAGCTTATCGAGGTTGCAGAAGAGCAAAAAAAGAAGCCTAAGAAGGATGAAGAAGATTCAGACGATGAAGAGGAGGAGGACGAAGAAGATGATGAAGAGGACGAAGAAGATGATGAATTTGCTGCAAGTGTTTCCATCACTGTTATGGAGGAAACTTTAAAGCCTATCGTTCTTGCGAATATGGAACAAATTTCTGATATATGTGTTAAAACATTATCTTTCCATGAAAACCTTCTTAGATCTTCAAAAGATGGTGAGACAGTTGATGCGAAAGAAAAGAAAGAATTTGAAAAAGATGTTAAAAAATTAGCAGATCATATTAAAGATATTTTCTTAAATGAGACCTCTCAGCAAAAAATTATTTCAGAGTTATATGAGAATAGTAGAGCAATTGTTAAGCATGATGGAACTTTGCGTTCCATGGCTGCAAAGCAAAAAATCTCTCTTGAAGATTTCCTTGCATCATATTTAACAAATGAATTAGACCCTGAATGGTTTTATGGACTTCAAGATCATAAAGATGATAAATGGGTTCAATTTGCTAAAAAGAATGACGCAAAAATTAAAAAGATCCGAAAAGACGTATCATCAATAGCTGAAAGAATGGGTACTGATATTACAGAATTCCGTTCAATTGTTAGTGCAATTCAAAAGTCAGAAACAGATACTAAACGAGCTAAGAAAGAGATGATTGAAGCTAACCTTCGTTTGGTTATTTCAATTGCTAAAAAATATACAAATCGTGGCTTACAGTTTCTTGACTTAATTCAAGAAGGAAATATTGGCTTGATGAAAGCGGTTGATAAGTTTGAATATCGTCGTGGTTATAAGTTCTCAACTTATGCGACTTGGTGGATTCGTCAGGCAATAACTCGTTCAATTGCAGACCAAGCGAGAACAATCCGTATTCCAGTGCATATGATTGAAACAATTAATAAAATTGTTAGAACTTCGCGCCAGATGAACGCTGAAATGGGTAGGGAGCCAACTCCAGATGAGATTGCTCGTAAGCTTGCAATGCCTGTTGATAAAATTAAAAAGGTTATGAGAATTGCTAAAGAACCTGTAAGTTTAGAAACTCCAGTTGGTGATGATGATGGTAGTTTCTTAGGTGACTTTATTGAAGACTCTAACGCTTTATTGCCAATTGATGCAGCGGTTCAAGAAAATTTAAAGGAAGCTACGACAAAAATTCTTGCGAGTTTAACTCCTCGTGAGGAAAGAGTTCTCCGTATGCGTTTTGGTATCGGCATGAACACCGATCATACTTTAGAAGAGGTTGGGCAACAATTTTCAGTTACAAGAGAGCGTATAAGACAGATTGAAGCTAAAGCTTTAAGAAAGTTGAAGCACCCTAGTAGAGCGAGAAAGTTGAAAGGTTTCTCAACAGAATAACCCCCAATTGGTAAGTTAGTGAACCTAAAAAAACTGATAATTTCTATTTTAGTTTTATTCGTGGTGTCTTTTGTCGCGGAAGCTTCATACTCCCTATCATGGGCTAGTAAAAGAGAAGCCGCAAGAAGTGCCTATAAGGGAAAACCAGGTGTAAACCACAGAACTTCCAAAACTAAAGTCACAAATAAACGTTTAAAAGAAGAGGTTTCTGAAGCTGCTTTATTAAAAAAGCCAGATGGTGAAGATGAAAAACCTGAATCAAAACCCGTTGATCTAACTAATGTTGATGTAGATCCTGCGACAAAAGCTTTACTATCACTCTTACCTAAAGATGATGAAGACAAAATTGTAGTTCAATCTGATGCGAATGGAGAAATTACGCGTGTAATAACTGTAAGAAAAAATGACACTTTCATAGCTATGTTCCGCAAGCTTGGTTATTCTAAGAAAGAAATTGATATAATTGCTTTCAACCTTAAGAAAGATATTGGTTTTGAAACTAACCGTTTAAAAATTGGTCAAAAATTTGTTTTAAAAGAGAAAATTTCTAATGGCCAAAAGAAATTTATTTCACTTCAAATACCATCTGACACTGAAGTCATCAAAGTTGAGAAAGATTCTGAAGGTAAAGTACAAGCAAAAACAGATAAGAAAAAAACAGACTCACAATATGTATATAAATCTGGTAAAATTAAAACAACCATAGTTGGTCTAGCTTCAGTTCTAGGCCTTCCAAGCTCAATAACTTCATCGGTTGTAAAAGTTTTAAGCTCTCGTAATAGTCTTAGCAGTGATACTAGAAAAGATGATGTGCTTGAAGTCCTTTATGAGCAGGTAAAAAATGAGCAAGGCAAGGTTATAGACAATAATGCTCTCTATATTTCTCTAAAGGGTAAAATAATTAATGTTGAGGCATTCACATATTCATCCACTGGAGAAAATGATAAAGCTAATTTTTATGATTCAGAAGGCAGAGGATTTAAAAAGTCTATTTTAAGAAACCCATTAAAGGCAAGATATAGAATATCTTCAGGTTTTGGTTATAGAAAACATCCCGTTTTAAAGCGCAGAATTCTTCATGCTGGAACAGACTTCGCTGCGCCTAGCGGTACGCCAATCTATGCTGGTGCTGATGGTACAATTTCAAAAATTGGTAGGTTCGGTGGCTATGGTAATTACATAAAAATTAGACATGATAGTAAATGGGAAACATCATACGGACATATGAAAAAATTTGCGAAAGGCATGAGAAAATATAAACGTGTTAAGCAAGGTGAGTTAATTGGCTATGTTGGGACAACAGGTAGATCAACAGGTAACCACTTACATTATGAAGTAATAAGATATGGAAAACCAGTAAATGCGCAAAAGGTTGATCTGCCAATTGGAATCCAACTAAACAGAGAAAGTGTCAAAAAGTTGAAAGCTAGAATAGCAGAGCTTAGAGGAATAATAAAAAATACTCAGTAGTTCATCTTTTCAATTAACAAAATTATAGCTAAATTACCTTAATCATTTTATAAAACACCAAATTTTTACACTACTCTATTATGAAAAAGTTCAATAACATTGATGATCTAATATCTAGTTCAATTAGTGGAAAGAAGATTTTAGTCAGAGCTGATTTAAACGTACCAGTTAGAAATGGTAAAATATCAGATAATACTAGAATAATTGCGGCTGTTCCGACAATTAACGAGCTTTTAAAGCAAAATTGTAAAATTATTATAGTTTCTCATTTTGGTAGACCTAAAGGCAGATATGATAGCTCCATGTCACTCAGCCCTTTGGTAGACCCATTACAAGATGAGATAAACAAGCTTCAAAGACAAGATATACAAGTTAAGTTCGCCTCAAGTTGCATTGGTACCATTGCAAAAAATGCTATTGATAACCTTTCTGATGGTGAAGTTTTACTTCTTGAAAATTTACGCTTCCATGAAGGCGAAGAATCCGATGATGCTGAGTTTGCAGAAGATCTTGCCTCTAATGCTGACTACTATGTTAATGATGCATTTTCAGCATCACATAGGTCCCATGCTTCAATAACTGGTGTTGCTAAAATTCTACCAAGTTTCGCTGGAAAACTTTTGGAAAAGGAGGCAACATCACTACAGACTGCTTTTGAAACTCCTAAAAGACCTCTTGTTTCAGTAGTTGGTGGTTCAAAAGTTTCTACTAAAATTGATATCCTTAATTCACTTGCGTCAAAGTCAGATTATTTAATAATTGGTGGCGGTATGGCAAACACTTTTCTTTATGCGAAAGGTAAAAATATTGGTAGTTCACTTTGCGAAAAGGATTTGAAACAAAATGCACTTCATATTATAAAAACTGCTAAAGAGCAGGGTTGTAAAATTTTACTACCTATTGATGCAGTTGTATCAAATTCAATCGAAGATACTGAAAACACAAAAGTTGTTGATGTTGATTCTGTTCCCAATGATAAAATGATTTTAGACGCGGGTACTAAATCTATTATAAGCTGGCATAACGCAATTGTGGAAGCAAAAACAGTTATATGGAATGGTCCCTTAGGTGCTTTTGAATTTCCTCCATTTGATAATTCATCGGTAGCTATTGCAAGGTCAGTTGCTTATGAAACTGCTAATAATAACTTGCTAAGTGTAGCAGGTGGCGGTGATACTTTATCGCTACTAAGCCATTCTGGCATAAGAAATGAGTTCTCATACATCTCAACAGCAGGCGGTGCATTTCTAGAATGGCTGGAAGGTAAGGACCTACCTGGAATTGAAGCCTTAAAAAAATCAGCTGAGGCTAATAACAAAGCTGCTTAATTATTCTCTAATTTTTAACAATTCAGACCAAGCCTTACTGATTTAACCAAATCATTACATAACGCAATTGCATTTTTAGGGTTTTCTTGATTTTCTTCGATAATTTTCACAAAAGCAGAACCTATAACTATGCCATCAGCTACACTTGAAATCTTCTTAGCTTGATCAGCATTTTTAATTCCAAAACCAACGCATATAGGTAGATCTGTTTTAGTTTTTAGATTTGTTATCTGTGAATCTACTTCAGCTATATTAGCCTCTTTAACGCCTGTCACACCTGCAACAGAAACATAATAAACAAAGCCACCAGAATTTTTTAAAACAATCTCAGCACGCTTTAAATCAGTTGTTGGTGTGGTTAGTTTAATTAAATCTAAATTATCTTTCTTATTAATGTAACGGGTTAGTTCATTTTCTTCTTCGGGAGGCAAATCAACTATGATTAAGCCATCAATTCCAGCATCTATACAGTCTTTGCAAAACTTAGCGACACCATAATAAAAAATCGGATTGAAATAACCCATAAGAATCACTGGAGTATCAGAATTATTTGCACGGAATTTTTTAGCAACTTCGATAACATTTTTAATCTTAGTACCATTTTTTAATGCTCTAGCAGCGGATTTTTGAATGGTTGGGCCTTCTGCCATCGGGTCAGAAAATGGCATACCCAGTTCAATTACATCCACTCCATTGCTAGCCATCTCATTCATTAGGTCATAGCTGAAGTCTAAACTTAAATCCCCTGCCATTATATAGCTTACAAAGGCCTTTTTACCATCATCCTTTAGTGATTGAAATTTGTGATTAATACGAGACATAAATTAATTTAAATTATGAAATATATAAATATATAGTTATGGGAATACTGGAGTTAGTCTTAAACCAGTTGTTTCTTCAAAGCCAAACATAATATTAAAATTTTGCACTGCCTGACCACTTGCGCCTTTAACTAAATTATCAATACAAGAAACTATAATGCTTCTATTTTTTAGCCTATCCTGAAAAATATTCATATAGCACATGTTAGTAGAATAAACATCTCTTGGGGTTGGAATCTCATCGCCTTCAGCAACTTTTACAAAATTTTCATTTTGGTATTTATTTTGCAAAATTTCTTTTAAGTCGGCAGTAGTTTTGCCATCTTGATGTTCAACGTAAATAGTTGATATAATCCCTCTATTCATTGGAACTACCTGAGGAGTAAAGTTAATCACTATTTCTTTTCCGCCTGCAATTTTTGAAATTTCTTGTTCAATTTCTGCAACATGTCTATGTCCTCCTAGGCTATAGGGTCTAACATTTTCATTAACTTCAGTGAATAAATTTGGCTGAACAGCCTTTCTTCCTGCTCCACTTATACCAGATTTAGAATCTGAAATAATGTTATTTTTATTTATTGCCCAAGCTTCAACTAGAGGTAAAATAGGTAATAAAATTGAAGTAGGGTAACACCCTGGGCAAGCAACTAAGTTAGAGTTGATGATATGTTCTCTATTTATTTCAGTTAAGCCATAGACCGCTTTAGCTTGTAGATCTCTCGCTATATGTTTTTTTCCATACCATTTTTTGTAGGATTCTAAATCAGTGATTCTAAAGTCAGCGGAAAGATCAATTATCTTGACGCCTGCTGGAATTTTTTTTGCTACTTCTTGGGTTGTTCCATGAGGCAAGCAGAGAAAGGCTAACTTAACATCTTTAAAATCCTCTTCTTCAAAAGTAATTAAATCAGGAAGGTTGGCCCAAGCAAGATGGTTATATATTTCACCAATAGATTTGCCTGCATTACTTGATGCAATTAATGATTTGATCTCTACATTCTCATGATTTTTTAGTAATCTAATTAGCTCTGCACCAGTGTAACCACTTGCACCAATAACCGTAACTTTAATATTTTCTTTCATAACTATAATGTTGTTTAATATTCAGCTTATATATTAAAAATTCTCAAAAAAAAAGCGCCACATAAAAGAGGCGCTTTTAGTCTTCGTTCTTTGTGAGGTATTATCTCTTAGAGAACTGGAATGACTTACGAGCCTTCTTGCGACCGAATTTTTTACGTTCAACAACGCGTGAATCACGAGTTAAGTAGCCTTCGCGACGTAAAGTAACGTGGTTAACTTCAGGGTTGAAGTTATCTAAAGCTCTTGAAATACCATGTCTAACTGCACCAGCTTGGCCAGATAGACCACCGCCTTTAACAGTACAAATAACGTCAAACTTTTTAGCATTGTTAGTAGCTTCAAAAGGTTGATTAAT
Source organism: uncultured Rickettsiales bacterium (assembly GCA_964352365.1). GTDB lineage: Bacteria > Pseudomonadota > Alphaproteobacteria > Rickettsiales > UBA8987 > CAYGRX01. Next base: position 4 of record CAYGRX010000062.1, on the reverse strand, counting down.
AATC
>CAYGRX010000061.1:0-9314 GCA_964352365.1 uncultured Rickettsiales bacterium | reverse complement strand
GTAAAGCTCACTACTCGATCATATTTATAAGTTCTGAGTTTTTATATCTTTTTTCAATAAATGCTTTTTGACGAAGACCTTTGATATATCTTTTAGCTTTCGTTTCCATTTTTTCCATAAGAGCTTTTTCTTTTAATGCTTGCTTATCATTTGCTGGGTCAAAAATTTTGCGTTCATTTAGCTTTAGAATCACATACATTTCTTCAACACGGATTGGCTCACCAACCTCACCAGATTTAAGCCTAGCAACTTCCTCGTTTAGCGGGTAAACGATTGCAGGCTCTTCCATCCAGCCCACAGAACCACCTTTCTTACCAGTTTTACCAGCTGAATATCTTTTAGCTAACTCTGAAAAATCTTCACCATTATTAGCACGTTTAGAGATATCCATTGCCTTTTTGTAAGTTTCATCCTCTTTATCGTAATCTATTGGTATAACTATTTCAGAAAGATTAACGGTTCTTTTTACGTCTTTATCACTATATTCCAGAGCTTGCTCTTTAATGTCTTCCTCTGTCACATTTACCTCTGACCTAAACAAGTTTGACATTGTTTTACGCCATAAAAGACCTGCCTTAATTTGATCTAAAGTAGCCTGGTATGACAAACCTTTTGACTCAATAAATTTTTTGAAGCCACCAGGTGGAATTTTATTTCTCTTCTCCAAATCAACTACGGCAGCTTCCATTATAGATTCATCTAGGTTAACACCCTTTGACTTTGCTTCTTGCGCTTGCAAAATTTCATTAATTAGAATGTCATAGGCTTCAATCGCTACCTTCTTCCTATTTTCCGTTGTGTTCTTCATCCCCGTTGAGTTCATTATTATTTTAACTCTATCACGAAGTTGGATACTGGAAATAGATTCATCATTAACAATTGCAATAACCTTATAGCTCAATGCATAAGCCTGAATTGGAAGGGTTATAAATAGAGATATTAAAAGTGCTTTAAGTATATATTTTTTCATAATTTTTTTTATCATTTATAAAAGACTATAGTTTTATGATCCTAAATTTTGAAGCGAAACTTTGAATAATATTTGAGTAGAGGGCTCCACATCGCGGTCACGGGTATATTCACGACGAATTTCAACTGCCGTAGTCATGCAATCATTACTATATTCGGCACCACCACTAACAAATACAGTTCCTGAATTAGCATCATTATCTAAGTTTTTGCGTCCTTCAGCAAGAATTGTCCAAGCTTCATCAACATCATAACGCGCATCTGCATATACTTCCTGCCTATCAACATTACCAAGCAAGCCATCAATGAAGGTATAGTTCATTGAAAACTCAACAGGTTTGTAGTCTAAATCAAATCCCAATTCATTTCTTCTAAATTTAAAATTGTCTTTATCTACTCTAAAACGATAATTAGCAGAAAAATGCTCACCATTATTTATAGTTACCCTACCCACATAATCTGAAAAATAGTCTGCAAGACCACTATCTAGAGATAAGTTAGTGCTATCTTTTTCCAAGCGATAATTTTGCCCGAACAAGATATTGATATCCCCTAATTTTTCAGTTGATACGACAGTTCTAAGCCCATAATTAACGCGCGAACCTTCCTCAACAATATCATAACCAGAAATATGGCTTGGCTGAAATAGATTATAGTCATAAATTTCTATATTTTGACTATCTTCATTAGTAATTCTTTCATCTTTATTACTTTTATCAGAAACTATCGCCATAATAATAGGCTCAACTAGCACAGAATAGCTATCAAAGTCATTCATTAAAGGGTAACTCCATGTAGCTGTAAGCTCTGGTATAACCCTGGAAACACCACCGCTATAATTACCAGTTGAAGTAAGGACTTCATCCACTTTATAATAATCAAAACGGGTTGATGCTGTAAGGTCAAATTTATGCCCACCTTGGCTAACATGAGAGGCCTCCCATTCCGCCTTAGTTGAAAATCTAGTACTTTTTTGACCAAGCTCCCTTCTTAAAGACAGTATATTACCCGAAAGGTTCAATCTTTGGTCAAAAGACTTATCAACTAAGTATGATTTATTAAAGTTAATTAGAGGCAAAACATAAGGCGAAATGTCAGGATCATCATTCCTTCTTAAACCTTGGAATGATAAAGCCTTAGCAGTAACATAATCTCTTCCATCAATTCTTCTAATATAAGCTTGCGAAGTTAAAACATCTTCATATCCCAAATTATATCTTTGCAAATAAGTATCATCAGAAACTCTTTTACCTTCAAAACCAACCTGCCATTTATTACCTATATCAAAATCCCCAAAGCCATCAATATGGCCTCTAAAATTTTTACCTGCTCCGATTAGCCTATCACCATTTTGATCAACCTCATCTGGATAAGCCCCAGAAAATAAAATTTCATAATTTCCATAAGGTAACAAATGCCTAAACTCATTTGTTAAAATCAATCCATCTTCTGTTGTAAACCTTGGAGAGAATGTGAAGTCTAAATTAGGTTTAGGATTGTAATAATATGGCTGCTCAAAAAAAGTTCCGTACTCAGATGAAGAACCAAAGGCTGGAGTTAAAAAGCCACTTTTACTTTTAGCAAATGGAGTTGGATGCGAAATATATGGAGTATATAGAACCGGTATATCTAGGATTTCTACGGTTGCATCACGATAATAAACTCTTTCACTATCGCTATCATAATAGATTTTTTTGGCATTGACGTTCCATAAATATCCACCATTCTCACAAGGTTTACAGGGTGAATAAACTGAGTCTCTTAAAGAAAATTTTTCCTCACCAATAATGCTGATTTTTTTAGATTCAAATGTTGAACCATCTTTCATCACAGCCTTAACATTACTCATTTCACCACTATCAAGCTGATCATTAGTTATAATGCTTTCAGCTTTAAATGTGATACCGTCATTTGCTCTAAATTCAATTCCTTCTTGTGCAGAAATTTGACGAGTTTTGCGGTTATATTCAATTTGCGAAGCTTTCATATACCTACCATCATATGTAACTTCTACGTTACCTTCTGCAATTAGGCTCTTAGTTTCGCCATCATAATACAAGCCCTCAGCTTCAACATTTGCTTTTGGACTTTCATCAATTGCAGAAGAAGCCTCTTCATATGCTATAACTTGGTTAGATAGCAAACTTATAGAAATTGCAGTTGTAACTAGAAAAGCTAATTTATTTAGATTTTGATTTTGCAAATTAACCATCCTCAAAATGAAGTAATAAAAGAATGCCTAGTGAGCCAGTAATTATCAATGGTGTCCAAGCCGCTAAAATAACTGGCAGTGAGCCTGAAAGGCCAATTGATGATATTAAATTTGATAGAAAATAGATGAAGAAGCCTAGAACAATACTAAATGATATGGAATAACCAACCCCGCCCTGTCTTGGAGCTTTAAGCGAAAATAATGCCCCAATTAATACCATTACCCCATAAAAGAACGGTGATGAAAGCAAATTATGATAGTGAATCACATGTGAAAGATCAGAAAACCCACTTTTATTAAGCTTTTTGATGAATTTTGGTAGCTCCCAGAAAGATATAGTCTGGGGGTCTGAAAAGCTTTTTTGAATATCGCCAATTTCCAACTGAGTCAGGACTATATAAGTTTCATGTTCTGACCGTTTACCCTCTGAATCAGTAACAACTGCATCTTGAAAAACCCAACTACCTTTTTCTAAAGTTGCCTTTGTTGCATCAACCCTATATTTGAAGATATCATCAGAATTAAACGCAAATGAAGCTACACCAGTGAGGTTCACTTTTTTCTCTCCAGATATTTCATTCGCATGAATAATGATGTTTTTTGCAACTTCTAAATCATCTTCTGGCTGTTCAATATTAATTTCTTGTTTTATCCACAAGCCTTGATCTGAGATTTCTAATAAATTCTTTTTATTAAAAAAATGCCTAGCTTCCAATAACTCAAAACGGGAAAGCATAGAACATGCAATTGGGTTAAATATTGTAATAGTGAAAACGCCAATCATAAATGCAGAAAATATACTTGGAATAAGGAACTCCCAAGCTGAAACACCTGCTGATCTTATAATGACAAGTTCTTGCCTGCGAGCCATTGAAGTATATGCAAGCACAGATGAAACCAAAATAATGAATGGTAAAATAGTTTGAATCAAAAGTGGGAATTTTAAAAAAACCATTTCGACAAGAATGTATATTGGAACATCTTTCCCGCTTGCCTTACGGATAAGCTCCACACCATCAATTAAAAGAATTAAAACCGAAAAAACTGAAAAAACTATTAGAAAAGACCACAAAAACTGCCTGATAATGTAAAACGACAAAGTAAGAGGAAGCTTCATATATAATCTGTTTCAAGAAATAGTTAGAAATAAAAAATTACTACATATAGATAATAATTATATGAAGAAATAATATAAATCAACATAGAGTTTTTTAGTTTATTAAAAAATAACAAAGGGTTTTTGTTAACCCTTTGTTAACTATAGATATGTTATGATTTAGGTAAAAAGTTTGGCTGAAATATTAATGAATAATGTAAATACAAAAGAGAGACCACCGACTCAAGAAGACTTTAATAAGTTTTACGAAGAGTTTATGAACTATTTATTAAATTATGACAGCGATGTTTTAGTAATTGGAGAAGACCATATAGATAGAGGCAGTATTCCGTTTCATATGGCTGCTTTTGATCTCGACTTACTAAATCAAAAAGAGGGGATTGTAGTTTATAAAATTGAATTACCTAAAACACCACTTGATCTCTATAGAGACAAAGATATTAACAATCTAGATTTGAGTTATTATGAGTCAAGTATACAATCAAATCCAGATTTTGATGAAGATTTTTTAAAGGAAAAATATCTTACCAATGTATTCCTTCTAAATGAAGCTAGCTTAAGGAACGCTCTTATTGAAGGAAATGATATAATTAGCACGGCACTATTGAAAGAATTTGGCGCGCTAAAAACTAATAGTTTTCAAGTTATTGATGAGATAGTAACCTTAAGAAGTGAAGGAATGGCTGAAGAAATAACATACGGAATATGGGATAACAGCTTTAAACTAACTCAAGAAATAAATTATGGAATTGTAAGTCACGTTATTCAATTCACCGGAGCACTTCATGCTGAATTAATTTCAAATAGTTTAGTACACAAATATAATACTACCAGTAAATATATTTATGCCAGTGATGAGTTGGATGAAGAAAAAGGAGATAAAGTTTTTAATATTAATGGAGATATTCACCAATTAAGTATTAGAGAAATTGTATCAATGATGGATATTGCTAGGAATACATATATAGAAAACCACCCTGAACTAGGAGTTGATGGCCCAATAAATATAAGTAGAGAGTTTTTACTAGAACCAGAGATGAAAGAGGCACTTTCAGATTACAGAGACTGGGAAAGAAAAACATCGGGATCAGGTTATAATGAAAGGGCTTACAGGGAAGAACTTCAAAAAATTATAGACCACCCTGAATATTCCAAATTAGATGAAGAAACCAAAAAACTTATTAACTCTATGGTTGATGAGCTTACATCTCAAGATTTAGAAAAGCTTGAGAAGCTGAGCAGGAGTGTGAGCTCAACATTACCTTCAAAATTTAACCCTAAAGATGAAGACCGCTTAAGAGAAATTCCTAGCGACCTAATAAATTTGCTGGATACTACAGAAAACAAATTTTACCGTTACAAAGATACAAAAAGGGAAATTATAAAAGCAACCGAAGAAAAGGAGCTAATACCCGAGGATATAATAAATACCTTTAAAAACAAAGGATTCATAAAGAATTAGTGACTAATTTCAAACCACTAAAAAATCCTTTACCTTAAAATCATTAAAAAAAATTAATATTTTTTATCTATATACCCTTGCAACATGTCTGTGAGCTACTATATATGAGCTAGTATTTTAAGTTTTCACTTATCAAAATAATAAATAAAAACTATCAACGATTGGAGTATTAGAAATGAGTAAAATTATTGGCATAGATTTAGGTACCACAAATTCATGCGTAGCTATTATGGATGGATCAGACGCTAAAGTTATTGAAAATAGTGAAGGCAGAAGAACAACTCCTTCTATTGTTGCATTCACTGAAGAAGGTGAAACCCTAGTTGGCGAACCAGCTAAACGCCAAATGGTAACAAACCCAGAGGGAACTATTTTTGCCGCTAAAAGACTTATAGGTAGAAGAGCTGACAGCGAAACTACTAAAAGCATCTCAGGATTAGTACCATACAAAATTATTGCAGCTGATAATGGTGATGCGTGGGTTGAAGCAAGAGGCAAGAAATACTCTCCAAGTGCTGTATCTGCAATCACTCTACAAAAAATGAAAGAAACTGCTGAAAGCTACCTTGGTGAAAAGGTAGAAAAAGCTGTTATTACTGTTCCTGCATACTTCAATGATGCACAAAGACAAGCAACAAAAGATGCTGGTAAAATTGCAGGTCTTGAAGTTTTAAGAATCATCAATGAACCAACTGCCGCTGCACTTGCTTACGGCATGGACAAAAATGAAAATAAAACTATAGCCGTTTATGATTTAGGTGGCGGTACATTTGACGTATCTATTCTGGAATTAGGTGATGGCGTTTTTGAAGTTAAATCTACTAATGGTGATACATTTTTAGGTGGTGAAGATTTTGACCTTAGAATTCAAGATTACCTAGCTGATGAATTTAAAAAGGACAACTCTATTGACCTTAGAAATGATCCACTTGCCTTAACTAGACTTAAAGAAGCAGCAGAAAAAGCTAAGATTGAACTTTCTTCTTCTCCAGAAACTGAAATCAACCTGCCATATATTACAGCTGATTCAACTGGCCCTAAACATTTAAAACTTAAACTTTCAAGATCTAAGCTAGAACAATTAGTTGGAGACCTAGTTAAAAGAACTATTGACCCGTGCAAAGCAGCTTTAAAAGATGCTGGATGTTCTGTTGAAGATATTGATGAAGTTATTTTAGTTGGTGGCATGAGCCGCATGCCTCAAGTTATTGAAACAGTAAAAGACTTCTTCAAACGTGAGCCACATAAAGGTGTAAACCCTGATGAAGTTGTTGCAATTGGTGCGGCAATTCAAGCTGGTGTATTACAAGGTGATGTGAAAGATGTTCTACTTCTTGATGTAACCCCACTATCACTGGGGATTGAAACTTTAGGCGGTGTTTTCACAAGATTAATTGATAAAAACACAACTATCCCAACTAAGAAATCTCAGGTTTTCTCAACTGCGGAAGATAACCAATCTGCAGTTACTATCAGAGTTTTCCAAGGTGAACGTGAAATTGCATCAGAAAATAAAATTTTAGGTCAATTTAACTTGGAAGATATTCCACCTTCACAAAGAGGCCTACCGCAAATTGAAGTTACTTTTGATATTGACGCAAACGGTATTGTTAACGTTTCTGCAAAAGATAAGGCAACTAATAAAGAGCAGAAAGTTACAATCCAAGCTTCAAGTGGCTTGACTGACGAAGAAATTGAAAAAATGATTCGTGAGGCTGAGGCTAATGCTGAAAGCGACAAGCAAAGAAAAGAGCTTATTGAAGAGAGAAACCAAGCTGATACTTTAGTTTATTCAACCGAGAAAGCCTTAAAAGAGCATGGTGATAAAATCCAGCAAAAAGAGAAGGATGATATTGAAAAAGCCGTTGAAGACATCAAAACCGCTATGGAAGGCGATGATGTTGCCGTACTTAAACAAGCTAATGCTAGACTTCAAGAAGTTGCAGTTAAACTTGGTGAAGCTGTTTATGCAGCTGAGCAAGGTGCAAACTCTGCTGAAGCTACAGGTGGCCCTGCCGCTGATGGTAGCAAAGGCAATTCAGAGGAAGGCGTTGTTGACGCTGAATATGAAGAAGTTAATGAAGATGCTGAAACTGAGTCAACTGACAAAAAAAAAGCTAGCTAGTTAATTATCTAATATATTGATATATTATAAAGGCGTTGGGTTTAATTTCTCAGCGCCTTTTTTATTTGCTGAATTTTAATTAAGTGATAACTTTTATTGAAGCCCCAACTGAATTATAATATTATTGATCAACCCCGCAATAAGTTCGGGATGACAGGAAAAACGGCAACAAAACCATACCCCAGAAAAAACTATAGCGTTGTCACGCCCCCCCGAAGGAGAGTGAACAACGCTATAGCGAACAAAAAAGTCACCTAGAAGGAACTAGGTGGGGATTTTTGTTATTGCGGGCTTATTACTACCCGGTTTTTGCCGCATCCGAAACTGTTTTCCTGCTCGAGGAAAATATTTTCGGCTGTTGCGGGAGTGGCGCCAAAATAAGCACCGCAGGTTCCCCTGTGGTCCTCCGTGGTGTAGCACCCGCTGGCATAATTGCCATCGAATGCAATTTTGATTTCTGGGTTCCAAGGACCATTGTCCTTGAGCCAAAAATAAAACAGCCCACCTTCTTCTGCTACATTAATGCTGTCGCGGCTGACATACATCAGCCATCCGCTGGCTGGCGTATCGTTCCATATTTCCACAGTCGCAGGGACGGTTTGGAATGTAAGCCCTACTGGAAAGGTGTTATCCCCTCCGCAGAAATTGCGCGAGGCGGTCTCTGCAGGTGGAGTTACTTGCTCCTTTTCGCAGCCATAAAAAGATAAAACAAAAACGCTGGCGGCGAAAAGTGCCGCGAATTTAAAATTAATAGTCATAATCGCAGTTTTTTTGCGAGGAAACTTTAAAATCAACTTATCATCTTTTCTATATAATTAAACAACCCATCAACTCGTGAAACGAGTGATGTCCTTATAGTTGTTCTCAAATTTTAAAAAGATAAAGTAATCTTGTAAGTTTCCATTAGTTAATGAAAAATATTTTTGCATCTATATTATATCATACAAAGGTTAACATTTAGTTAAAATTTTAAAGTTTTTTTAAATTTAAAGCTTTAATTGAAGGCTCATCTGCATTATATTACCTTCACAAATTCAATGAGTAAGTTATATGAAGACACCTGTAATATTATGCATTCTTGATGGTTGGGGAAAGATGAATGGTGGAAAATATGATGCCATCACCCAAGCAAACACGCCAAATTTTGATAGGTTTTTAAAAGAATATCCAAATGCAGATTTAGAAACTTATGGCCTTGCCGTAGGTTTGCCAAAAGGACAAATGGGCAATAGTGAAGTTGGACACATGAATATTGGTAGTGGACGAGTTGTTTTGCAGTCCTTGCCAAAAATTGACCTTCAAATTGAAGAAAATTTGATTAATAAAAATGCTACAATTGTAAAATCTATCAGTGATTTAAAAAATTCTGGTGGAGAACTTCATTTAATGGGGCTTTGCTCCAATGGTGGCGTTCACGCGCATATTGATC
>CAYGRX010000060.1:4561-9335 GCA_964352365.1 uncultured Rickettsiales bacterium | reverse complement strand
GGTTAGAACATACGCCAAGTTCAAAGTAATTTAAATCTTTAGGCTTATTTTTTAAAAAATGCCTCAGGTCCTCAGCATCTTCTGGCTTAAAGAATATATCTGCATTTCCGCCAACCTGAAACCAAGTTGATTTTGCTAAAGGGTAATCAAAACGATATTTGCCTCTAACTTCTGGTAATTCAAAATTCATGAAGTTTAAAAGTTATTATTATAATCACTATCAACCGTAGTTTTTGTATATTCGCCCAAGTCAGTTGAAATATTACTTTCAGAATATTGTGATAGTTTTAACTTTTGGTTGTTAGGGTTATCAGATTCTTTAACCGCAGTATCAGGAGTTATTAGCCTTTTTTTAACCATATTATATAAACATTCATCAAAAGTAATCATTCCATTATCAAGGTTTTTCATTATTACCTCTCTGATTTCATGCACCTTTCCTTCCTTTATTAAGTCTTTTACCAAACCTTCATTTTTCATAATTTCGTACGCTAGAACGTTGTCTCCGTTAACACCTTGCACTAATCTTTGTCCAATAACTGAAATAAGGTTATGAGAAAGTGAAAGTAAAATTTGCGTGTGTATTTCTTCTGGGTAAAAACCTAAAATTCTTTCAATGGTTTGGGGTGAGTTATTTGAATGAATTGTAGCAACTACTAAATGGCCAGTTTCACTAAATGTAATAGCGCTTTCCATTGATTCCCTATCTCTTATCTCACCTATAAATAATACATCTGGGGCTTGCCTTAATGCATTTTTTAACGCTATTCCATAAGAGTAAGTGTCAATATTAACTTCTCTTTGGGTAAATATACACTCCTTATGATGGAAAACATATTCAATAGGGTCTTCAACAGTTACAACATGGCATTTTCCTTCTTGGTTTCTATATTCAAGAAGAGAAGCAATGGTTGTGGATTTACCAGAACCAGTTGAGCCAACCACCAAAAAAAGGCCACGCTTTTTCATGATGAATTCTTTATATATCTCAGGCAATTTTAATTCTTTAAATGAAGGTATATAGGATTTAATATGCCTTACAACTAGGCCAATTTGCCTTTGTTGAAAGAAAATATTTACCCTAAATCTTTCATCAGTTTCATTGCTTAACGCAACATTTAATTCCAATGTAGATTCAAACTCCATCCATTGATCATCGGTTAAAAACTCTTTAACAATTTTATCTATAGTTTGGGAAGTGTGTTTTGGCTCTTTTAATCTAATAAAGTCTGATTGAACTTTGATTACAGCTGGCAAATCATTGGTTAAATATAGGTCTGAAGCCCCCTCATGAACCATTGTATCTAAATATTCAAAAATAACTGGCTTATTCTCTTTATCAATATTATCCATTTATTTAATTACCTAAAAGTCGCTTTTTTCGTAAGGATTATTACTAACATCACCACCAGTAGATGGATCAGAATTTCCTGAGCTAAAATTATTTTTTTCAAAAATTGAAGATCTTTTAGGGGTACCATCATCTTCATTGCTATCGCTATTATTTTCCGAGTTAGACTCTTCCATTTTTTGACTAAAATCACTACCACCCGCAACATTCATAACTGTTTGGGCACTTTCCATAGTAATTTTTTTACTTCTCACCAAGTTCATTACTGAATCTTTAAGTGAAACCATTCCATATTTTGATCCAACCTGAATTAGTGAATCAAGTTGAGGAATTTTATTTTCTCTAATTAAGTTTCTAACAGCTGGCGTACCTAACATAATTTCATGGGCTGCAACACGACCCTTGCCATCAGCTGTTTTAATGAGTGATTGTGAAATTACAGCTTGCAGTGAAGATGATAGCATCGACCTAATAAGCTCTTTCTCGTTTCCTGGGAATACGTCAATTACCCTATCAATAGTTTTTGTTGCACTACTTGTATGTAATGTACCAAAAACTAAATGGCCAGTTTCAGCAGCGGTTAGAGCAAGCGCTATAGTTTCTAGGTCACGCATCTCACCAACAAGTATAATATCTGGATCCTCCCTCAAAGCACTTTTTAATGCATTGGTGAAAGATTTTGTATTTACGTGTAGCTCTCGCTGATTTATGATAGATTTTATTGGCTTGTGAACAAATTCAACTGGGTCTTCAATTGTAAGAATATGCTTTTGCTTAGTTCTATTAATTTCATGTATCATTGCAGCCAAAGTAGTAGACTTACCAGAACCAGTTGGCCCCGTAACTAGAACCAGTCCCTTATGTAGCTCGCATATTTTTTTAAAAATATCAGGCATATTAAGCTGTTCCATTGAATAAATTTCAGTTGGAATAGTTCTAAAAACTGCCGAAACACCTTTAAGTGAATTAAAAGCATTTACACGAAACCTCATCTCTTCACCAAACTGTATGGCGAAATCAATTTCAAGCTCCCTTTCAAAGCTTGATCTTTGCGAATCTGTTAAAATTGAATATAACATTCCCTTAATTTCGTCACCCGTAAGAATTTTTCCTCCTAAAGGTGTTATTTCACCATTTAGCCTTACACATGGTGCAAAATCTGGGGTTAAATGTAGGTCAGATGCATTATTTCTTTTTGTATTAGTAAGTAAATCTAAAATTTGCATTTCATCTACCTATTGGCAATAAGTTGGTAATATCTACTTTGTATGTCTTGTCTACTTTCTGGTAAACCGTCTTTATCTGTAGAGCCTTCTAGTATATTTTTATAAACAGTTGCCGCTGATTTTTTATCACCCGATTTTTCTAATATTACAGCTAGATTATATAGGTAAGTATAATTTTTTTTATCTAGGTTAATTGCCTCTGCATAAAACTTAATAGCCTTATCCAGATTACCTTTCTCAAAATTTATATTTCCTAATTGTGCGGGTATTGAAGCAAAATCTGGGTTTCTAAGCCATAACTCTTCAAGTTTTTCTTCAGCATTACCATCAGTCTGCTGGCTGACCAAAATTATGTAATTATTAACGGCAGGCCAGTAGTTCTTATCAACTCTAATTACTTCAAGATAGGTTTTTTTCGCATTGTCAAATTGCTTTGCTTTGTGATATGCAGTCGCTAAACCGAACAAGGTTTTCTTGTCTTTAGGGTTGTTCTTTAAAATTTCTTTAAAGTAAGTTATAGAACTCTCATATTGGCCAATTGAAAGTGCATCTTTAGCTAAGCTATAATAACCATCTAAAGACATATCTTTCTTTTTAACAGAGACCACTAAACCATTATCTCTAAAATGAAACTTTTTAGGTTTTTTTGAAACAGTTTTTTGCTTTTTTTCAACTCTTGCATTTGTTATATCCAGAGGTTTATCGCCATCTGAAAGATCAAAATCCTCCAATGCTATTTCATCTTCAATAGTATTATTAACTGAAACTTCTGAAATATCAGCCTCTTCATAAAAGGGATCAGTAAAACTACCTCTTTCAATATTAATATTATTTTTAACTTCAAGTTTTCTATTCTTTGGGGGTAAATTTCTAATCCTTTCTAAAGATGCATAAGGAGATTCATAATTAAAAGAACTTTCATAATCTTCTGAATTTAAAGTTATAATTGATTTACGGATATTTTTTGTAGGCCTAAAATTTGAATCCAGAACAGCGTCATATTCAATGAAGTCAGGCTTAGTCAAAACTGATACCTCAGCATAACTATTATTTCTATTTGAATTAAAATTATTTTGCTTATCATAATTTTTAGTTATTGCTTCAGTTTTAATCTCTTGCTTTTCATCTTCTTCAGCATTGAATATATCATCAACCTTGAATGTTTTTATTTTAACTTCAACTTTCTCCTTTTGGGCCTCTATAGAATCTGATGTTTCTAACTCAATTTTTTCAGCAACCTCTTGTTTACTATCTAATATACTTTTATTTGTAATTGCTTCCGCTTCTTCAATTGTAGCTTTTACCTCTCCACCCCCAGATTCATCCACTGTTACATTGATAGTTTTCCCTTGAGATTCAGATGACACATTTACATCTTCAACTTTATTTTCACTAGCTCCCCCATCAACGAAAACTGAATTTACAATATTACCGATCGCATCCTTTTCATCGTCAGTTAAATTCTTTAATTCTGGTTCCGCAATTACTGGGAGTTGCCTAGTACTTAATTTGTTTGATGGCTTAATTTCATCAGAGCCACCTAAAGTGGGCATATCAGCCATTTGAGCATTTGCCGAAACATGGCTAAATACAAGAATAGTTGTTATAACCGATATGGTAATGAATTTACTCAATTTTTTAATTATATATTGCAATATTATTGCTTAATAGATATCACAGTTTACAAGCTCATCAAACAGTTTTTAAACAGTCTAAGGTTTTATATTCAGATATGTCTAATTTTGTGATAATTGCAGTTGGCTCTAACCTTGGCGACAAGTTAAAAAACCTTTCAGACTGTTATCTAAATTTATTCGAGCACGTAAATATTAAATCTATTTCACCTATTTACCAATCACCAGCATTACTACCTGAAGACGCTCTAAAAAGTTGGGATATAGATTTTTATAACTCTGTTTTATATGGCTACACAAAGCTTTCTTCAAATGAACTTCATAAAAAAACGCTAGAGATAGAAAAACTTTTAGGGAAAGATCACAAGCTCTCTGGCAGATGGGCACCTAGATTAATTGATATAGATATTATTGCTTTTAATAATGAAATTATTGATGAAGATAATTTAAAAATACCTCATCCTAGAATGTTGCAACGTGACTTCGTGATGCTTCCACTCAATGATATTTTGCCAGATTGGACTCACCCAAATTTAAAACAAAACATATCACAATATATTAAC
>CAYGRX010000060.1:0-4551 GCA_964352365.1 uncultured Rickettsiales bacterium | reverse complement strand
TATTAACAATAACTTTAAAAAGACGGATGCTAAAAAAATTAATTTAAATTCACAGACAAAGCTGCAAGGAATTTTGAATATAACCCCTGATTCATTTTCTGATGGAGGAAAATATAATAATAGAAGCTCTGCCAAAACCCAGATAGAGAAGATGATCGTAAGCGGAGTAGATATTATTGATATTGGAGCTGAATCGACTAGGCCAGATGCAGAAATTTTAACGTTAGATGAAGAGTGGAGAAGATTAAAGTCAGTTTTAGAAGTTATACCTAAAGAGAATAATGTTAGGTTTAGCCTGGATTCTAGAAATTATGAAACTCAGCTAAAAGCCCAAGAATATAATATTGATATAATAAATGATGTGACAGGGTTTGAATCTAACAAAATGTTAGATCTAGCAGTTCATAATAACAAGGAAATTATTTTCATGCACTCCCTTACAATTCCAGCAGATAAGGAAATTACAATACCAGCAGACGAGGATGTAGTGGAAGTACTTATGAAGTGGGCAGAAGAAAAGATAAAGTATTTTAAAAAACAAGGGCTAGATAAATCACAAATAATATTTGATCCCGGTTTAGGTTTCGGCAAGACCGCCCAGCAAAGTTGGGAAATTATAAAACGTGTTGATGAGTTTAAAAAGCTTGGTGTAAAAATATTAATTGGCCATTCTGAAAAATCTTTTCTTACATTATTTACCAATAAGAAGGCTGGTGAAAGAATCTCAGAAACCCTCACAATTTCATCTATATTACTTCATAAAAATATAGATTATTTGCGAATCCATAATGTTGAAAAACACCATGAGATGATGAATGTTTTCTAGCCAATCATATATGCAACTTGCTTTAGTTCAGGCAAATATTGCTTATGGTAAAAACGAAGTGCCAATTGGCGCCGTTGTAATTGACGAAAATGGAAATATAATTTCTGAAGCACATAATTTAACTGAAACAGAAAAGGATATTTCTGCACACGCTGAAATTCTTGCTATTAAGAAGGCGTCACAAAGAATTGATAATAAATTTCTAAATAATTGTACAATTTATATAACCCTTGAACCTTGTCCAATGTGTGCACAGGCAATCTCAAATGCGAAAATAAAAACTGTTATCTATGGTGCAGCAGATATAAAATCTGGAGGAATTGAAAATGGAGCAAAAATTTTCAACTCATCATCATGCCATCATAAACCAGAAGTTATATCTGGAATTATGGAATCCGATTGCAGTCAGATTATTAAAGATTTTTTTAAAAAACGAAGATAGAAAATCCAAGAATTTTACTATCTCCCGCCAAAACGGCGCTCTCTTTTTTTAAAATCTTCACAAGCAATTTTTAAAGCCTCGTCATTAAAATCAGGCCATAAAATATCCGAGAAATAGATTTCAGTATATGCAGATTGCCAAAGTAGAAAATTACTTATGCGCTTATCTCCTCCCGTTCTAATTAGCAAATCGGGATCAGGGAATTTGTTGGTATATAAATTTTTTTCAATATTTGCTATTGTAATTTCTTCGTTATTTTCACACAGAGTTTTAGCCGCATTAACAATTTCTTGCTTACTGCCATAATTCAATGCGATGTTAACATTAATCAAATCATTACTTTTAGACTTATCAATCAACTTTTCACATCTTTCAGATATCGCCCTTCCAAAAGCCGAATAATCACCGATAAAGTTCAGCTTCACACCTTTATCTAGAAGCTGTTCAGCACCTTCAGACAGATAAAACTCTAAAAGTTTTTTTATTGCATTAACTTCTTCTTCAGGTCGCCCCCAATTTTCGGATGAAAATGCATATAAAGTTAAATATTTAACTCCAATTTTGGCGGAGGATTCTATTACTAACTTTGCAGTTTCAGCACCTTGCTTGTGCCCCTCTTGAGTAGTGAAACTATTTTTAATTGCCCATCTGCTATTGCCATCCATTATTATGGCTATGTGATTTAATGAAGAATTTTTCATAGGGCAAAAACACTAACATTTGACGAAATTAAAAAATATAAGACTTAAACTGTCATAATATCTTTTTCCTTGCCTTCCAATGCTGCGTCAATTTTTTTGATGTGATCATCAGTTAGTTTTTGAATATCATCGCCATATCTATGCACATCATCTTCTGTTAACTCACCATCATTTTTTGCGCGTTTAGCTGAATCGTTTCCATCACGCCTGATATTTCTAACTGCTATTCTTGCATCTTCTGCATAACCATTAGCAACTTTTACAAGCTCTTTACGCCTTTCTTCAGTAAGGTCAGGTAAATTTATTCTTATTACATTTCCTTCCGCATTAGGGTTAAGGCCAAGGTCAGAAGTATTAATTGCTTTCACTACTGAATCAACATTACCTTGATCCCAAACTGAAATTGAAATTGTTCTAGACTCAGGAAGGTTGACTGACGCCAGCTGGTTAAGCGGCATCATGCTTCCATAAACTTCCACTTTCAAGTTATCAACTAAACCTGTGGATGCCCTACCCGTTCTTAGCCCAGAAAGTTTAGTTTGGAAATTCTCAACTGTTGAATCCATTCTTGTTTCCAAATCTACTAAATCAACCATATTATCCTCTTAAATTATTTATTTAATTAATGTGAATTTACCATTACCTTTTATAGCCTCTTCAAATGCCCCTGGGGTGTGTATATTGAACACTGATATAGGTAATTTATTTTCCCTAGCAATTGCTATTGCTGCTCCGTCCATAACTTTCAAGTCATTATCTAAAACTTTTTTATATGAAAGTTTTTCATATCTTTCAGCATCAGGGTTTGTTTTAGGGTCACTACAATAAACGCCATCTACTTGTGTGCCTTTAAATAAAGCTTCGCAATCCAATTCCATAGCTCTTAGCGCTGCGGCTGTATCAGTAGTAAAATATGGATTTCCAGTTCCTGCAGCACAAATCACAACACGACCTTTTTCCATGTGGCGAATTGCACGCCTTCTAATAAATGCCTCACACACAGTATCCATAGGTATTGCTGAAAGCACTCTTGTTTCAGTTCCCAAACCCTCAAGCATATTTTGAATTGCTAAGCTGTTCATTACAGTTGCAAGCATTCCCATATAGTCAGCAGCAGCTCTTTCCATACCTGCTTCAGCAGCGTTCATACCACGGAAAATATTTCCCGCTCCTACTACTACACTTATCTCAACTCCAAGTTCGCTAACGGATTTTATCTCCCTACAAATCCTTCTAACTGTAGGTAAATCTTGCCCGTGGGTTTTATCACCCATTAAAGCTTCACCAGAGAGTTTCAGTAATATTCTTTTATAATTCATATTATCAACCATGTTGCCTTATAGAATATGTCTTAAGCTATATTTTGCAATAGTATTATGATTATTATTTTTAATATTTTTCTATAATTTGCTTTAAGCCGAGTTCTTCATAACCCCAACTTATACAGGCTGCAGTTCTAAGCCTATTAGGCTTATGTAGTATTTTATATTTATCACGAAAAACTTCACCTAAAACTGGTTCCGTAATATCTGCCCAAAAATCAACACTCATAAAGTTATTCATAACTGGTAGGAAAATATTATTACTAAATTCATTTTCTCCATAAACAAACTCTTGAATGCCCTTAATAAAGCTAATGGTTTCCTTTTCAAAAAACTTGGCCTCATGTAATGTACCAGAACTTATTGCGGCTACTTTATGAACATCTTCATTTGCTAAAATTTTATAAATATTAGCATCTTTCTCTATTACAGATAAGTTATATTTAGCAGTTAAGCATTCATAATCATTTCTATTTGCAAAAGGGTGAGGTTTAAAGCTTAGTTTATTTTCATTTTCTAAGACACTTATTTCAGTTTTAAAATCATTTAAACTAACAATTTTGTCATTACTAATAACTGACCTATCAATTTTTGTCTGGCCTATTAAAAGTATTTTTTCACACTCTATTTTACTTTCACTTCTGAGAGCTCTTGCTCTGAATGTTTCTGCGGAAATATATATAGCACTTTCAGGCAATTTATATCTATCTATTCTTTCAAAAATATCAGAATTATTGGTTAAAAAACCAAAAAATATATCATCCATAAAACGTATAGGGTGCCAACTTATACTTATGCATGGGAGATTTAAAATATCAAAAATTTTTACCATTATTGGCGGAAGCTCAAAGCCAACAACTAAACTGCCCTGATAAATTTTTTCAAAATAGCTTATTAAATCACTTGGTATTTTTTCTATATCTAGATCAAACACCTTTGCCCAATTTTCTAAACTTACTTCCAGGTTTAGATAAACGTAAGCTTTTCTACAATCAAACTTCTGACATTTGCCAGAATCAATAATTTCAACACCAAGCCTACTAGAGGAAGTTAATTGTTTATTTAGAATCCTATATATAAAATTAGTATTCTTTATGAAGGCTGACCTCTCTTCGTCATTTTCTATCCTTAGAACATCAGAAGTAATAACTATTCTTTCAATTTTATTTTTAGATTTCATAATAACGAAGATATTAACCCCTTAAATTTATGCAACAAAAAAGCCCCTCAATTGTTAAACTGAGAGACTTTATATTATAA
>CAYGRX010000059.1:0-9404 GCA_964352365.1 uncultured Rickettsiales bacterium | reverse complement strand
AGTAAGTTGTGGTATTGATTGATAGCCACCTTCATTTAACGCACGCGCACCATATGAAACCCTTTCCCCACCCTCTAATAATGTTTTAATTGCAGGGTGTTGTTTAAATCGTTGAAATTCCTTGAATGGGTTCAAATATGGATTTTGGTAATCCAATGCGACAACGTAACCAATTAATATCTGGTTATCTTCCGCATGATATATAAAAGAACCACCATAAGTTTTTGAATCTAGAGGCCAACCAAGAGTGTGAACAGTTTCCCCTGCTTTGTGTTTTTCTGGATCAACCTGCCAAATTTCTTTTAATCCAATTGCGTATGTTTGCGGGTCAATATTATCACGAAGTTTATATTTTACTTCCAACTTTTTAGTTAAGCTACCACGGCAACCTTCTGCAAAAATAGTCTGCTTTGCACGTATTTCCATAGGTGCTTGATAGGATTCTTTTTTGCTACCATCTTTTGCAATGCCAAATGCACCAGTTCTAATCCCCTTAACTATATCTCCCTCAATAATAACGCTTTCAGCTGGGAAACCCGGGAAAATTTGAACTCCCAATTCTTCTGCTTGAGTTGCCATCCAACGGCATAAATTAGCAAGTGAAATTATATAATTTCCCTTGTTATGCATTTGCGGTGGGGTTGGCATGCGGTATGATTTTGATTCAGTTAAAAACATGAATTTGTCCGATGTAACTTCTTGGTTTAAAGGTGCACCACGCTCTTTCCAATCAGGGATTAGTTCATCTAAAGCTCGAGTTTCAAAAACATTACCTGATAGAATATGAGCGCCAACTTCCGAGCCTTTTTCAACCACACAAATTTGAAGCTCTTTGCCGTTTTTTTCCGCAATTTGTGCTAATCTTATTGCAGAAGCTAAACCACTTGGTCCAGCTCCCACAATGACTACATCAAATTCCATCACTTCAATATTTTCTTGCTCAACGTTCAAATCCATACTTTATCCCTTAAATATTATTATTTAATTCCTTGGAGCACTTGAGCTACCAGTTTTACCCGCACCTCCGCTCATAGCTGAGGTTGCAGCACCTTTAATACTACCCTGAAGTTTGTTAAAGCCTTCAACTGGTATCTCAGATACATTTACATAACCTGATGATAGTCTTGTTGCTACTTCAATCACCCAAGCTGACATTTTATACATTAAATATGCGACAATTATGGCAGAAATCAACATCCAAATATCAATAGGTATTACTGGGTTTTGATCTGCTCCATCAGGGCAAGTAAAGGAACCATCTACCGCATAACACATTTTATACCAGTAAACAGGTTGATCCCCGAGTGATGCGCCTTCCAATGGAACATATGCTATACAAGGCTCAGAGCCTTCCTGCGTACTTCCGTTGTCATATCTGGTGGCTTCAGTTAAGCCTTCCAAATGTAATTGGCTAACAAAACCAGCAATTATTGAATGAAATAAACCCAAAAATATAAATAAAAATACTGGCTGCAATGAGAAGTTAATTAACTGCTCAATATAGCCATCAAATAATGATTTTGTTTGGTTGAATAAAGCAAAGCTTAAAAAGATAGGGCTTAGTGCGTAAAGCATGTGCCTAGCAATAAGCGCAAAAAGGTAAGTTTTAACAGCGCCAATTACTGCCATTAAATATAGCATCATAAACATTAATAACATTAATGCCCAAAAGAAGCCCGTTATTCCTGTGAACATTAATGCCATAATAACTTTAGCCATTTTGAAGTCCCAAAATATGCTTAATAACTTATCAATTTCTGAAAACATTGTTGGATCGCCAGGATTAGGATTAGTACCACCACCATATAAATCTTCCCAACTTTGATATTTGTGGAATGATTGAGAAGCGAGCTCCACACTATCTAAAACAAAAAATTCAAAAACCTCTATCACATAGTCATAAAACAAATCCCAATTAGTGGCTAAATTCCAAACAAGAATAATTTTTATGAAGAACATCAGAGCCGCATAACCTGAGGCCTGTGTGATACCAAGCATTATAGAAAGTGCATAAAACATTATTGTTAATGCAACCATAGTATTTAAAATATTTACAAATTCCCCATCTTCGGAAATTTCTTCATAAATATTCTGCGTTGCATCAGTTACCACCTCCGAAACCCTATCAACTACCCATGTCATTATACCCTTATTAACAACTACCCCACCTGACCTATCTGGAATTTCTATCAATCTATAATTATCGTTTGCACCAACTTTAAAAATATCTCCCAAAGGGGTACATTTCGCTTCATTTGTTTCACCACCCATATTTTCTGGCGTTTCACTGCAAGAAGCTAGTGTGAAAATGAATAATAAAATAAATATGTTTAAAAGTTTTTTCATAATAATCTTATCTCTTTGCTTTGGTCTGGTTCATATTTTGGGTAATGTTTTGTACAATCCCTGGCGTTTGCAGCTGTCCATCTTTATAAGTACCCATTAATTTATCACGTGCTTGTTGCACTGGGCTAGATGCATATTGCGCAATATTTGATACTACACCCTGACCAACCATATGACTTACGCTTTTGGGCATAGCCATCATGAATGAAATAAGCATTATCATCAAAACTGTTACTCCAATTTTTATTCCCATTAATTCATCAAGTGATTCTTCGTCAAAATGGCTGGTTATATTAGGGTCATCAAATGCGGCTCTGTCAAAATCCAATCTAATTGATGGAGCTGTGATTTTGCACCCTGCCCCAAAATTTAAACTTAACTGGTCAGCATTTAGATTAGCTACCCCCCCCGTACCAGAAAGGCCACGAGAATATCTATCAAACTCAGAGTCTGCAAATGTACTTTGTGCCATTGCTTGCCCCATTAGGTTGTTACTAGAAAATATATTTGTTAATGAATCAACAGAAACGCTCATGTTACTACAATCAAATAAGGTTATATCTTTAACCGAAGTTCCATCTGTGTTTTCCCATTTATCTAAAACGCTTTCATGGTGGCCATCAATTGCATCAACAACACCGTCTAAAATTCCTAACGTCATGCCCAACATTGCCATTAATAGTATGGGCTGTATTACGTATATTAAGCAATATTGAAACCATAATGTTGTTATACGTTTAGTTGCTTGGAATAAAATACAGGTAACTGTAATAGGCGCAATCGCCGCCAAGAAATTAAGTGAAATTATTATAACACAAAAGAAAAGTACAACTTCAGCTATAGCGACAATAATTGCTATCACATAGCCAACACTTATGGCTGAAACAGCTGCCCCCACCGAACCTGTAAATAAAAGGCCCGCTACTAAAGCCGCAATACCTATAAATATTTCCTGGGGTTCATTTTTATCATCTGATAATTTTGATTCATCAACTCCTAACAACTTTAATACATATTGATACAAAACATCAAAAACATCGTCTTCTGTTATGTTATTGGATCCTGAATTGTCAATTGGAGATTTTACCGCCTCTAAAATATTCAAAGATATTTCTTTTGGAAACTCTAAAATGGCGTCTTTAGTGTCAATTATCATGTCTGCATTATCAGGACTTACAACATAAAGAACCAACAAAACCTTAGCCATATACATGGAAATAACGCCTCGCGCACGAGATACCCCATACATTACTCGCATAAAAAATAGGATTATTGAAATAATAATTACGTGAAAAACAATAAAACTATAATCACCTATCATCCCTTCAATTAACTCATCAGCTTTATCACTTACTATTTCATCTACACAACGAACAATATTTCCGGTCATTCTGTTCGCTTTAATTACACCACTACCTTTACAATGATCTGGTACTAAAATAAGCTTATCGGGGTTCTGAGATAATGCTTCACTAGGAGTTATTAACGCTAAGAATAAAAGAATAATTATGTAATTAAAGTGCTTCATCATTTTTTGGGTTTATCCCCCACTGAATTGGCCATTTTCGTAGTCATACTATTATAGATATTAACCATTTGACTAGTTGCAATAGTTCCCGCTCCAGCCATTTCCGAACCAAATGCCATAACATTTTGCATGAAGGCATAAGTTACCGACAAAGTTAAGAACACTATTAAAAGCAATTGCATATATGCCATGGTATTTTGGTAATCTTGTCTTGCACCTATAGATTCTACATCAGCTAACTCTGCCATAGCATCTGGGTCATTCTGAAACTCTCTTAAAAACTCACTTGGGTTTAGCATGTTCATAGATGACATCATATCAGTCAATTTTTTCTGAGTGTCCGCATCCTCTGTTCTAGCAAATTTAAAGTATGGAACTTTTAAACTGGAGCTGTTCATTTGAGAGAAATTTGTGCTTGTACCTGTAAATGTTTGGAAAACTGTATTTTGAATTTTTCCTCTTTCTGCTACACCCCTTGCACCATCATCCCTTTGAGCTGTTGCACTAGAAATGATTGACTTTCCACTAGCATCTTTAAAGTCATTAAATGCATTCATTTTTCTTTGAGTGCTTTGCATCAAATTCTGTCCATTTTCTTGAAAACTTGTTGAAATATTTTGTGTCATGGACACTAAGTCACGGGATTCATTATCCGCATTTTTAAAGCCATCACCAAAATGATAATCTATCAAGCTCTTTTTAATTTCAATTTCATTACAGTTTGTTTCAGTAACAGGATCACAATTTGGATCGTCATAAACAAATGTAGTTTCATACGTCATTACATATTGGGTAACAAATAACATAAAACTTAAATAGCAGAGCATTATTCCAGGTTGTAACATGTATGTAAAAAACATCTGTATCCAGAAATCAAAAATCTTTCTTGTGAATTTAAATAGAAAACATGGAATTATTATTGGCGAGAAAAGTGCCAAAACGATTATAGCGAATAAGGAGGTGACATATATTAAAACTGCCTGACCGAATGCAGAAATTAATAATAATATAATAAATATTCCTGTTAGAGCCATTACTAAACCCATCTCTTCACTAAATAATGTACCAACAATTATGGCTATCATAGAGAAGGACAGGAACTGTTCTTTGCCACCAGATACTTTAGCTTTTGTAGGGTCTTGCAAAAACTGGAATGGGTCTTCTGCCATATTGGCAAAAGGATTATCTTTTGAAGCAAACATCTCATAGCTGTATTTTTGCTTACCTTCATAATCATCTTCTTCAGTAACATTTTCCTCATATATTTGGGCAGTTTTTTCAACTAGTGGATGCGCACCAAGTAAATAACCAATTATGCAATCAACCCTTTGCCATGTTGTAAAAATTGCTCTATTTGGGCTATCTGGAGCAACTTCATTTCCTGCATCATCTATTGGTTTAAGACTGTTATTAGGGTATGTTCCAACACTTTTATAAGGTCCTGTACATATAAAATCACCAGTGGCATTACTTGTTTCTAGAGGGGCTGTTGTGATCGCCGCAGTTGCCGCATTTGCAAATTCTGATTGCCCCAAAATAAACATATCTACTACATCCATAATTTTCGTAGTATTGTTCATATACATAACTAGCATTGCAGTTATACAAACAGTAAAAATTTCTGATTTTGCCTTATCTACACCGCCTAGCATTAGCTTGGCACCGAAAAACATTATATATAATATTAATGCCGCATTTGAAACTTGAACAAAAACTTCATGGACTCTATCTAATGATCCTTCCACCACCTCTTTGCTTACAATATGGGTGATACATTTTACAATTTTATTTATGAACCCAGGGTAATCTTTACATTGTA
The DNA here is from genome assembly GCA_964352365.1 of uncultured Rickettsiales bacterium. Classification (GTDB taxonomy): domain Bacteria; phylum Pseudomonadota; class Alphaproteobacteria; order Rickettsiales; family UBA8987; genus CAYGRX01. The sequence goes on along the minus strand of CAYGRX010000059.1, from coordinate 3,711 downwards.
TAGTAACATCTTCAATAACATCACTGGCCGCAAAACTTTCTGTCGCGGAAAATAAACTAAATACTACCGCTAAAATAATGAATGATATTTTGCATATTTTAATCACTATCTTTATTTGTTACCTTATCTATAAAAATTGGAAGCCAAGTTTCTGGTTCATCACCTACTTCTTCACGTATTTTATCTAAAACTCTAATCGTATCGGCACGCGCTGAAAGTACTTCAATAAAGTCGTTCATGCCGCTTAAATCAATTTTTGCTACTACTGAATCCTCACCCTGCTTTACTAGGAAATATCTCGATCCAGGGTCAGTAAATTTAATAATTGCATATTCTCTATTTGAGAGTTTAAACACATCTTGGTAAATTGATGTAGCCTTCATATTCGCTAAAAATATCTGCGTAGATGTTTGCTGAACTAAAGTTTCACTAATTCTACTATTGGCAACATCCTCAGGGCTTTGCGTTGCGAAAATTACCATGCCGTTTAGTTTTCTTAATACTTTCAGCCAGTTTTTAATTTTAGGAGCAAAAACAGGATTATCTAGCAATGCCCAAGCCTCATCGAGAACAATCATTGTTGGCGATCCTGTTAATGTCATGTTAATTCTGTGAAAAATATAAAGTAACACTGGCCCAATAGCATCTGGGGCCTCCAGAATTGGAGCCATTTCAAAACCATGAACTTTTTTACCATCAAAACTTAAACTATCTTCATCATTATCAAATATACCTGCACGTGCTTCTCCACTATGCCAAACACGAAGCCTACTTGCGATTGTTCCGGGTTTTTCTAGCCCTAAGAAAGGTACAATATTGCGTAACACCCTAGCTTCTTTAGGAAGTTTATAGTTACCATTAATCGCCTCAATAACCATTTCTTTTTCTTCAGGGGTAAGCTCATAACGACCTGATTCCGAAGCTATTGATGTAAGCCACTCAAACAAAAACTCTCTATTTTCTGGGGTATCTTCAAGTTGCAGTGGGTTAAAACCCATTTTTGATGACGGGTTCAAAACTGTAAATGTTCCACCAACTGCACGAATCAATATTTCCGCACCTCTATCCTTATCAAAAAAGAACATATCAGGTTTATATTTTTGACTTTGTGCCGCCAAAAACCCTAACATTACTGTTTTACCAGCACCAGTTGGACCAATTATCATTGAATGACCAACATCACGTACATGGAAGTTGAAATAAAATGGAGTTCCTGATGTTGTATCTAAATTTGTAACAGCTGGTCCCCAGTGGTTACCTTCTTTTTTACCATATGGATAGTTATGTAAGCTACACATTCCAACCAGATTAAGGGTGTTAATTACCGATGGTCTTGCAATATATTCTTCATTTGTAGGAAGTTGTGCCCAAAAACTACCTTGCAATGTCATGGACTCTTTAGATGGTGTAATATTAACATTTACTAACTCAGAATATACATCTGAAAGGCTTAAATCTAAGTCTTCCAAGCTATCTTTATAAACAAAAACAGACATATGATGACGACCAAATGCAATCTCACCTGATTGAGCCATATCCATCGCTAAAGAAAGGCTTTCAGTTTGAGAAACCGCCTTATCACCCGCACTTCTCATTCTATTTTGTTGTAACTGCATTGATGTAATTGCATTTGCCCTATTGCTAAAATAAAAAGCATGGGTAATTATCATCTCGAATGGAAGTTGTAGCAATGGATCAATCATACCTGCGTTTGTTGCAGGTGGATATTCCTTAATTGTGATTGCACCACCAAACCTTGTTTTCCCTTTTTCGTCACGCATTTCAATTGCATTTTTACCAAAATACACTCTCTGCTTTGAAAGGTAACTATCAGCATTAATGGTTGGAACTAACATGTTGGTATGAACACCACCATTTAATATCATTGCGAAAAACTCTAATATCTCCGAAAATGAGCCTTTGCTATTTTCCCTTATGCCCAAAAGTTTTGGTTTATAAGATTTTAGTGAGCCCATTAGCCTGTTGCCAACTTCTTTTAAAGATTTTGCCGCCTCACGCATATTTATATCTTCAGCATTAGAATCTGTAGCTTTTGAAATTTTTGATATTAAGCCAACTGTCGCACCAACAGTTCCTTCAGTGTCTTCTTTTTTTATAACGGTAATGTAAATATCGTTACGAAAAGTAATTTTACCTTGATGTTTTTCCTTCCATTTTTCGTTCAAGTCATGGCAGAATTTATTTTCAAAATCCCCAGCAACTTCAGAGTGATCCTTCTTTCTAACTATATGAAAATATAAGGCGTAATCTCCACCTGCCACTGACTTTAACAGAGTGTTTAAAATTTGTTTTTTAATATCCAGATCTTCATCATCTGCTGTTTCAAATGAAAAGCCTTCAACCTTAATAACAATCATCAACTCTTTATCTTTGGTGATAATAGTGTTCTCGTTCCAATGCCCCTTAAAAGGTATAAACTTTGTTTGGCTTATCTCCTTTCTGCATATATCTTCTTTAATTGCTTTTCTTTTAAAAAATTTCATATCAATTATTTAAATATCCTACCGCTAATATAAATCATAAGAACAAGTGTTTCCGTGATAAAAACGATTTACACATGTTGGCACTGTTTTTGCCCATATTCCTAATATCTCCATAAACCTTGGTTCATAAGCACAGGCGTAATAGCCAACAATATGTGTAAAAATTAAACCAGGGAATAACAGTGCAAAATTTTTAGTATTAATAAAAACTAATACCCATATAAAACCATTTGCAGCTGCCCAAGCGTAAGTAACCCCGAATATCATTGTAGGTCTAGTTAATGCTAAAAAGAGAGGATCCCTTTGCACTCTACCCATATCATCTGACATAAAACCTCCGAAGCTTTGGTAAATTAAGGGTTTAACAATGTTATAATATTTAACTAAAGATATAATCTATTTTTGATTGAAATAGGCAAATATCCTTACATAATTATACCAGAAAGGTAATCAATATACCACAATTTATTAAAAATTAGTTAAATTTTGTAATTTTGAGTTTTTTATATGGAAAGAGAGATAGCGTTAGACACTGAAACGACGGGTATAAGCCCTAAAGATGGCCATAGGGTAATTGAAATTGGTTGCGTTGAGATGGTAAATAGAATCGCTACAGGAAATAACTTCCATGTATATATCAACCCGCAAAGAGAAATTGACGCTGGAGCAATCAGAGTTCACGGTTTAACTGAAGATTTTTTGAAAGATAAACCTTTGTTTAAAGATGTCGCTGATGAATTTCTAGAATTTATAGGTGACTCAAAATTAGTTATCCATAATGCAGCTTTAGATAAAGGATTATTAAATCCTGAACGTATTAATATCAAAAAAAGAGAGCTTAGAGATGAGCAAGTTTTTTGCACATTAAAATTTGCTCGAAAAAAATTTCCCGGTGCGGCAAATAGTTTAGACGCGCTTTGCAGAAGGTTTGAGATTAACAATTCCCATAGGACATTGCATGGAGCCTTGTTAGATTCAGAAATTTTAGCCGAAGTTTATATGGAGTTAATGGGGGGCAAACAGGTTAATATTGATCTCGGAAACAAGAAAAATCAAGAAACCAATAATAACAACTCTAAAGCAGATGAATTTAAACTTGTTAGACGCGATTTTGCTAAAAGGGACTTTGAAGTTAGCGACCATGAATAACAAAAGCACGATGCTTTAGTATCTTCAATTGAAGGAAGCTTATGGGAAAAATTTAACT
>CAYGRX010000058.1:0-9428 GCA_964352365.1 uncultured Rickettsiales bacterium | reverse complement strand
ATATTTAGATTATCCCTTAAAAGCTAATGATATATTAAAAAAGCTAGGACTTATTTTTTGTACAAAAGCTTTTTTCAGCTACCTAAAAGCTTGTGTAAAACCCAAAAAACCAGAAAAATCTTTCGAGGATTGGATAACAAATAATTTTGGAGCATTCCTTTATAATGAATTTTTTAAAAGCTATACAGAAAAAGTTTGGGGCATAAGCTGTACAGAGTTAAGTTCAGATTGGGCCGCCCAAAGAATAAAGGGGCTATCTTTTTTTACTTTAATAAAAAGTTTAATCTCGCGCAATAATGGTGAAATAAAAACTCTAGTTGAAGAATTCCATTACCCTCGCTTAGGACCAGGGCAAATGTGGGAAACTGCTATAAGCAAATTATCTAAAAACTCTAAACTGATTTTAAACCAATCAGTTTCTAAAGTAATTTGGAGTAATAACAAAATTGAATCTATCGTCACAAAAGACGGTAGCGGAAAAGAAAACTGCTATTCTTCAGAATATTATTTATCTTCAATTTCTATGCAAGACTTTATAGTAGCTATGGGTGAAAAAGTTCCAGAAAATGTCAGGGCTTCTGCTGGAAAATTAGGATATAGAGATTTTATTACTGTTGCTATTATAATTGATAAAGAAAATATTAATCCAGATAATTGGCTTTATATTCAAGATGATGATGTGAAAGTAGGTAGAATACAAAATTTCAAAAATTGGAGCCCTGATATGGTTTCAGATAAAAAAACCACCTGCCTAGGGCTAGAGTATTTTTGCTTTAAAGGAGATAACTTCTGGAGTAAAAATGATGATGAACTAATTAAAATAGCTATCAATGAATTAGAACATTTAAAATTAATAAATGATGATGAATTTATTGACGGAAAAGTAGTTAGGGCAGAACAGGCATATCCTACCTATGATTCAAATTATCAATATAACGTAGACACGGTAAGGGATTTTTTATGTAAGTTTGGAAATCTTCAATTAATTGGTAGAAACGGAATGCATAAATATAATAACCAAGACCATGCTATGCTTAGCTCAATATTAGCTGTTGAAAACATCATGGGTGGAGATAATGATATTTGGAAAATAAATTCAGATGATGAATATCATGAGCAAAAAAAATAAATCCTAAATTAGAAAATATTATATATCCAAGTTTTTAGTGTTAAAATTAGACCTGAAAGTTCTAATGTGTAATTCGGTTTTAAATCTTTGTAATATCCATTGATAACATGGGGCGCTGGTTTTGTTCCACCAAAATATAATTGGGCGAACTTTTTTAAATAACCTTCTTCTTTACAGCCTCTAGGTAATTTCACATCATAACTAACTATTTCGCCATTTTGAAATATCCCATTTGCTGTAAATAAATAAAAATCATTATCAATTTCTATCTTATAATTTATGGGATTGAAATTATCTAGATTCTTATCCTGAATCTTGAACATTGGGATTTCATTGTATTTATTAGAGTACAGATGTTTTCCATCTACATTTCTATAAGCTGAGACTTCTATATAACCATTTAGGTTGTACCTCCAAGCAAACATTGCACCATTCTTTGATAAATCAAACGAACCACAGTCTGAAAACCCTGCTAATTTATTCCAATCATAATGGTCTTTATTTATGCTTCCATCTGCATTTGATATTTTATAGATAAAGCTTCTGTCAAAGGCGAAGCTATATTTTATATAGTCATCAGTATAATATTTTCTTTCATTAAGGTAATAATGATCGCCTTTATTTATGGTTTGCGTCTTATAACCTAGTTTACTAGCATCAAACCCAAGTAAAGTGTCATCGATGAAGGAATCTTTATCAAAAAAGTTAAAAGTAAAGATAGAAAAAATTATTATTAACAGAGTTAAGGTCAAATGTATTTTTTTCATAAATCAAAAACCGATAGTAGTTGATAAAGGCAAATGATCTGAACCTGTGTTACCCAGATAAATTTCAGAACTGATTATATTCAAGTCTTCACTAGCAGTTATGTAGTCAATTTTAAATCTAAAAGGTGACCAGAAATCATATGGAAAAGTTCCCCTACTCACTTTATCTTTTGATAATTTTTTTTGATTTAAAAAACTGATTAAGCTTGGAAAAATACTTAGACTGTTTAAATCCCCTAAAAATATCAAGTTTTCATAATTTACATTCTTCGATAGATACTCATATTGTTGTGACTGTATATTATCATATGGCCAAGGGCGTGCTAGATGCGTTCCTAATATATTTAATGTTTTATTTGCCTTCTTAACTTTAGTTTTAATGTATGGAAGCCTTATTTCATCAATATAATCCACAACCGTTTCTATTAGCGGATACTTAGAAAGCATCATTAATGCACATCTTTTATTTTCTGAGCAATCTGCCCTATACGGATATTGCCCAAGACCTATGATTTCATCTTTTAAATGCTGATTAGCCTCAACTAATAGCACTATGTCCGCGTCTATTTCATTAATAACATTAGTAATTTTTTGATACTGCTTATTTTCATTAAAAATATTGAATGATAAAACTTTTATTTCATCATTACCCATAGCCAAGGTTGGAAAAATAAATACAAAAACAGTTATTTTAATTATTAATATCTTTAAATATTTTACGCGCACTTAAATTGCTTTATTTACCATTGAGTTTTTGCAGTTTTAGTTAAGCTTGGCGCCCCAAATACACTGCCAACAATCAAACCAATTATTACTATAATTATCGAAAATTCAACTAAAGTAAAACCTGACTTGTAACTTTTATAATTTTCGTGTTTAAGTCCATAATTTAATGGATTTATTAAGGTATAGTATTCATTAATGCCTTATAACATTACATTAAGCAAAATTCAATAATCCAACATTCTTAATTCTTACATCTACCTACATCTAGAATTGGCAGAGAATATCTCTTGCTGCATTTTTATTTCAGTTGCAGACAAACTCGTGTATTTCATTAAATGAGACCTGTCTCTCTTTAAATCCAACTCCCCATACCACGCCCTATTTAACAATAGCTCTTTACCAAACTGCTTATCATTTGCTAATTTTCTAATATCTTTTGGATCTGTACTTTTTTGAAGGAATTTTAACATATTTTCTAAGCCCTTACGTTTACTAGAAGAAATTTCTGGGTCGCCTATATCGTATGAAATATCTACCATGATATCTCCCCTGAGCCTTTCCCAGCCCCCCTTTGATGGAACAAAGCCCATTCTAGCCCAGGTGTAAGAGCCAACATCAACAGCTGATAGAGTAATTTTACTAAGTCCTTGCGAATCACAAAAACTTAGTAAATTATTCAAAACCCTTTTTCCAAGCCCCTTTTTATCATGCTGTTTGTAAACAGTAATATCATTAAGCTCTAAAACTCCCTTTGATATTTCAATATCTACTACGATTAAAACGGGGGCTAACCCCTTTATAAAAACCTGCATTTCGTAGCGATTTCTAGGTAATTCAATTATCTTATTATTCTCATAATCACTTGGATCGCCGAGGCCTTTAAATAATATATCCCTACTTTTTTGAAGTGGCTGATTCATCTTCTATATCATTATAATATTCTGGATTTAGAGATTCTTTATGTTCAATTTCATTAAGCATTTCCTCTTCAAAACTTGTGTAGCTCAGTTTTTCTAATTCTATTTTTTTATTCATTGTTATTACTAAACCCAATATTAGTAGATTATAAAACACTTAATTCTTTTAGAATATAAAATCAATCTTCCATTTGCGCAAAAGGTTCGCTACCAAGAGTTATCGCTGACCTAAGTATCTCATACTATCCAAGTTAAATAGTGAAGGTCAAGCTAGTAAAGACCGTTAATAGAGCAAGTGACTTATTTAGAAGTTCGGATATAGAGCAAAAACGACGTTTAATGAGTTTCTTGTTTACGAACTTAGAGGTAAGAGGCTCAAAGCTAGTCTATACCTTGAAGAAGCCCTTTGATATATTAGCAAAATTGCCTGAGCGCTCAAAATGGTGGCACTATTGGACAGATTACGAACTGATCATTCAAAGGAAGTTTTGGTAGTTTATAAAAATACTTAACATCTAATTAAAGCTCTCTTTTTATTAAAAAAATTTTCAATATAAAGGATTCTATCAACCTTTATGTAGTATAGCTTGATTAAATATTTAAGAAATAGGCTTGAAACTACTTAAAAAAATTATCCGCATCTATTTTGTCATAAAGAAGTTTTGCACCAATAATATTGACGTGATCATCATCTTTATAAATAATATAGCCATTTTCATCTTCTGACCTTTTAATATATGGCGTTGGGTCAAAATAGCCTACATCATATTTTTTAACTATCTCACTATAAATCTCTTTTGATTTAGCAAGTCTATCTTCGACATAATTATGGTCAATTTCATAACAAGTTTGCTCTCTTTTTATTAAATAATCCTTACTCCTAAAGACTCTATCAAAATATGTTATTTGAGGGCAGATATTTGGGACAACATCAAGCATAGGAACCTGACTTAATATATTCAACTTAGCCCCAGACTCATTAATTTTATTTACAGTGTATTCTAAAGCTCCTTTAAAAATCTTTATATTTAAATCGGCAGAGGGCTCATCACTATCAAAATTGGTTAAATATATATCATCTCCATCAAAACCCCTTTGCTGTGTAGTTTCAGTATAAACTTCCTGCCTCATAGCTAAAAACACATATTTTAGATTTTTATTATTTAACGCTTTTTCAACCTTATTTTTAAACTCCGTACAATCTTCTTTGATAGAAAAAGATTTAGTCTTTCTACTCTTAAAATATACAAAATATTCACCTAATAAAGCTGGGCAACCACCATTACTTAACAAACGAATTTTTAAACCTTTTTCAGCCGCAAGCTTTTTAATAACAGGATAGTAATGTTCAGAATGAGAATCCCCAAACAGAAGTACATCATATTCATCATCAGAAATATTGCCCGTTTCAAAAAAACTCTCCAACTCCGAAACTCTTTTTTCCATTGGTTCAATCTTTGCATTCTCAACATGCCAAGAAGCTTTTGAAGCATCTTTTAGAGCGTCAGCGATACCAACAAAAATTGCTATCATAACCAAGCCTATAATAACAATTTTACCATTTGACCAACTAACATAGCGAGTTTTCTGTTCTACAAAATAGTAGCTTAAAACACCTAACAAAACTGAAGCTAATGATATAATAATATATTCTTGAATACCAAATTCAGCACCTAGCAGATATTTATAAAAAGTTATAATAGGCCAATGCCATAGATATAAAGAATATGAAATTAAACCCATGAAAACCAAAGGCTTAACAGACAAACAATTTTTTACAAAACTATCACCACAAGAGCCACTATAAATTAAAATAGAAGCACCTAAGCACGGTATTATCAGCGCCCACTTTAAAATATTTGCATCACTACCGAGTAAGAAAATTGAGCCTATAACTATCGCCAGACCTATGAAGCCTAAAATGTTATTCTTTAACTTACTGGTAACTTTGGGAAATATTTCAAGCGCAATTATTCCACCGAAGCAAAACTCCCAAGCCCTAGTGTAGAACATATAAAATGCACGTTGTGCGTTTTGCTCAGTTAAAATCAAATTAGTTATAAATGATATAACCATTACAAAAACGAAAACCGACAAAATCTTCAGCCTGCTAAAAGGCCTCAAGTACTTATAAGAGAAAAATATTACCAATGGCCAAACAAGGTAAAATTGCTCTTCAACACCTAATGACCATGTGTGTAGTAATGGCTGCACCGAGCCACCATCGTCAAAATAACCAACCTTCCTAGAAAAGAAGAAATTACTTACCTGCCCCGCCGCATATCTAGCTGAGCGGAAAAATGCTTCCGCATGATCACTTGGCAGGCATAAAATTGCAAATATAGAACTAAAGAATATTACAACAAAAAGAGCCGGAAAAATCCTTTTTATTCTACGCGCAAAAAACTCTAAAAAAGAAAAACTTTCTGACTCAACACCTTTAACTATTATCTTGGTAATTAAGTAACCCGAAATAATAAAGAAAAAGTCTACACCCAAAAAACCACCCTGCAGAAGATGTGCATCAAGGTGAAAAATCAAAACTGCGATTACTGATATTGCCCTTAAGCCATCAATATCAGCTCTATATTTAAGGTTTTTATTCATTAAATTCTAATAGTATTTTCCAGAAAATCCGCAATTAGACAAGCGAACAAATGGCAAAATCTTTTAGGAAAATTAAGCTCTTATTGCAACAAATAAATTTTTTTATTGTAGCTAAGCAGCTTTTATATGGTCAATAATTTCACTAGAATGACTCACTTTGTGGCACACCCTAAAAGGCATAACAGATATATATTTGAAATATATGAGAAACTTCACAAAATGGTGGGCGCTATTGGACAGATTACGAAATGATCATTCAAAGGAAGTTTTGGTGATTTATAAAGAAATAAATAGAAATTATTTCTAACAAACATATTGTTAACTACGGCTAAAACCGTTCTCTTTACCATCAAACAGATATAGAGATTCAATTAAATCTGATACTAAAAATTTTCTATCTTCAATTGTTGCCGTTTCACCATATTTATCGGAAGAAGAAAATCTTCGCTCTGACGTCGTCGTCGGGGGCATGTACGGAAAACTTGCAAAGCTAGCAAATGGGGGAGACCTTGTTTCAACTTTGAATAAGAAAATTAAGGAGGAAATCCTTAATTTGTAACAATTTTTTACTTTCAAAAAAAAAATTATGGCGAATTCTAATTTTAAAAAAGAAAAAAATTTTAATGCCAATATTGCTAGCCTAGTTGCCATCATTGGCACTGGCTTAGTAACCGCAGAGCAAATAGAAGATACCCTCAGGTCGAACTGGGGTAGCAATGCTCAGCTGGAGTTAAGCGAACCAAGCAATGCCGAAGCCAGAACATGGGTCAGAGGCAACAGCCACGAACTGAAAGTTCTTGGGCTTATAGCAGAAACTCCAGTTACTCCATGATTATCGAAACAGTCATGGATTATTGGGTGAAACTAAGTATGACGAAAAAGTGTAGAAAGCGGTATAAATACATATATCAAGGGAATAAAATCTATTACTGAAAACTTTCCTGCTGAGCGGTATTTGCTAAAAAAGAGAATTAAAGAGAAGCAGGATGTTAATGCTCTGAATTACTGCTATAATCATCTAAAACACCTTGAAGAAAATAGCGAGTTTACAGAAGATAAATTATAATACTTATTTGAACTTTGATTATAGATTCTCTAATAAAAAGAATGATATTACGGTAAAAATCATACTCTGACTTACAAAAAGAGAAAGCCTCTCCCTATATATAGAAGGTCTATCTGGAAAATTCATAAAACAGAAAGCATACTTTCTTATCACTAGCGACATCATAATCATATGTTCCCCGCATACTCATTATTTCTGCGTTAGCAGAATCAGTACATTTATTACCTGAAAAAAACTCTGTCACATCCGACAAAGCAACAAGTTTACCGTTACTTGCGATTCCATCATCAATCTTTTTATCTACTGCTTTAGAAAACTGTGAATCGAGATCATCCCTACCATTGCTTGCCGAACCTGACCCAGTAAAATTAAATAACCCTGACACCACCAATCTATTAGCATTTTCAGGTAATATATTCGTGCCCCAAGCACCAGCCAACGAAGGTCTAACACCTATTTGGTCAAACAATAATGGCCATGATTTCTCAATTTCTATACTAGTCATATGGCCACAATTATAGCTACCAGGTACAATCTCTGCCATAGATAAATGTTCAAAGAAATTACAGCTTTCAATATTTAAATTTGCTATGTTTTTGTTCCCATCTCCATTGCACCCAGAGCCTAATGCATCATCATCTCCACAATCACTTCCAAAATAATCATAAGCATCTTTCATATCTCCAGGAAGAGCATCATACTCTAGCTGAAAGGCTTTAATTGCCGTATCATATGATAATAAAGACTTTACCACCGATTGTACTCTTGAGCTTTTGATTAAACTTTGCGCACCTAGAATACCGCCAGTAATTAATCCGATAATCACAACAACTATTGCAAGCTCCACTAATGTAAATGCAGAATTTTTCATTATTTATTTTCTATTTTTTATAATTTAGTTAATCACAATTGATTTATGTTTAATATATATCAAAATCTTTTGTAAGCTTAAATTTTGAAATTTGGGGTGTCGTAACCCTTATCGTAGCATTATCTATTGTAAGGTGTTCAAATGAAACAGCCGCAGAAGAAAGTTTTTTGTGAAAATATTCAACAAACACACTGTCTAGTTCTGGGTTTTGAGCAATGAAGTTAATTAACTTTTCTGATATTATTTGAAAATTCTCCAAGCGACCCTACCCTATAATCTTGAACTATAAACTTATTATAGATGAAAATGGTTAATTAAGTGTTAACGCTATGACGAAATGCACCACTTTTTTAGAAGATGTTAAAATGAAGTTGGATATTAAAAAAGTTTAATTTTTTCACTTTATCTACTTCCAAGAAAATTCAGCCGTGATATAGTAAACTTGATTATTGTAACTAGAAAAAGATGTATTGAATAATGATAACAAATTTTGCAAGCACCCGAGATAAAATAGCTTTTGTATTAGAAAATATAATTGATGAAATAGAGTTAACATTACCAGAAGAAAACTATATCACCCTCAAGCAAGATTCAAAAGTTTTTCAAATTGGGGTAGATTCCGTTCAAAGAATATTAGCTAAGTTAGAAGTCGAATTTCATCTTATCAAAGTTAATCAGCTTTGTGGCTATCTAAGAGATAATAATGATAAGCCATATTTTTCAGATGGCAAGATTGAAATAACTGACAAAACAAAGCTCTACATTGTATTTAACAATTTAATAAAACATTATAATCTTGGCTTTAGAAAAAGAGAGCCACTTAATTTTTCTACCTTACTTTCAAATGAATTAATTTCCGAGGAAGATGATATTGCGTTTAAACTATCTTTAGATGCAGATAATAATAAAGTTATTTTGAATGACTATTTGGTTTTAAAGGGTTTTTATAATGATAGCGAAAACCTTGATATGTTTAAATTCTTTATAGAAAACCCTAACAAAGAATTTACTATGGCAGAAATAATTGAAGGTCTATTTGGAAGAAAGCTAACAAAAGATGTATATGACATTGCAAGAGGATGGGGTTTATCAAATGATTTAATGAAAGCATTTTTTATAAGAAAGGGCAAAAAATATATGCTTATAAACCCCGTTAAACATTCTGACTTAGAAAAGCTTAAAATCTCTTTACCTATTGCATTAAATAGAAAACATAAAACCTAGAAAAGTTCTGAAATCCGAGTTTCTAGATAAATTTTCCGAGTTTTTATACTCAAAAACCTAATAATTACGAGTTTTTACGAGTTTTAAAGAGACAATAGAGACATCTGATACAAGAATCATA
>CAYGRX010000057.1:0-9440 GCA_964352365.1 uncultured Rickettsiales bacterium | reverse complement strand
TACTTAAACTTTATATTTAAGTTAGCATTAAACATTATGTTAGCTAGCAAGCTAGGCTTATGTACAGATCAATACTAGAAAAAAATAGAAGCCTATATGGTTCGCTAATATTAGTAATTGATGACAGTCAACTAAGTAGAAAAATTACTGAAAAGCTTTTATTAGATGAAGGCTTTGATAATATCATTTTTTCAGAAAATGGTAAGAAAGCTTTAGGGCTTCTAGAAGAAAATATCCCAAAGTTGATAGTTTGTGATTTATTCATGCCTGAGATGGATGGGTATGAGTTTACAAAAGCTGTAAGAAATTTGGAAAAACATAAAAACACCCCTATTATAATACAAACATCTGCAAATAGTCCTGAAGATATTAACAACGCATATCTATCAGAAGCAAGTGATCTAATTTTCAAGCCCACTCAAAGAGAGGAGTTTTTTACAAAAATAGTATTTCACTTAGAAAATGCCACTTACCGAACTCGTGTTAAAGAAGAGCTTGAAAGCGCTAGGCTAATGCAAGAATCTATAATTCCTGATGATGATGACATAAGAAATTTAGAAGAAATTTACAACTTGGAAATAGCTTCACAATTTTCACCAAGCTCAGAAGTTGGAGGGGATTTTTGGGGACTAAAAAAAGTCTCTCACAATGAGATAGCCATTTTCAATGTTGATCTTTCAGGCCATGGGGTCGCCGCTGCATTAAACACATTCAGAGTGAGTAGCTTAATTGAAGATCGCAGCAATATATTTGCCTCACCTGAGGTTATGCTTAGAAAGATCAATAAGCGAATGAAAGAATTTATGCCAATGGGGCAATTTGCAACCATGTTTTATGGCGTTATTGACATTGAAAATAATATATTAAAATATTCAGGAGCTGGATGCCCTCCGCCACTTATAATGAGAAAAGATTCGAATATTGAAACACTGGACACTAAGGGAGTTCCACTGGGTATTATTGAAGAAAGTGAATATAAGGAAAGCACTACCAGCTTTTCCAAAGGCGATATTCTAGTTACCTTTAGTGATGCACTGATTGAAACACCAAACGACCATGAAGAGTTTTTTGACCATAAAAAATTAGAAAAAACCCTATCCAAAACTACTGGCCTTGATGCAAAGGAAACCCTAAGCAAGATTAATAAAAGGTTTCTTAACTTTATTGGCAAAAATGACATCACTGATGATTTAACAATTAATGTTATAAAGCGATAAATCAATTTACCAGCTTATTTCTTGCCTAATTGTAACATTCTAAAACGATATATATTGAGTAGAGAGTTATAAAAATAATATCTTTGATAAATTTTTTTCTATCTAATAGAATCAGTTTAGTTAATATTTACTAAACAACCTTAAACTTAATTGTTTAAATGAAAAGTTATCAGCTAAAAAATGTTATAGTTATCAGCATCATCCTCGCATGCGTGTTAAGTGTTTTTGGTTATATTTCGCTTTTTGCAAGTGCCACTTTATACTCAGGGTTTGAAGCAGCGCAAAATATAGTAAAACAAAGTGGCTTGGTTGATTCAATCTTAATTTTTGGCAAGTTATATACAGACCTTCTTTTTTATAAGCTGCAATATACAGACCAACTAGACCAAGCAACTGGAATGCTTTTAAATAAAACCTTATTTATTCCACCTACTATTTCAATTTTAACATATCTAACATTCCTATTTGTTATTAGGGCTCCATTGCTTGATTTTCGACCATTTTCACCACCTGAATCTTTACATGGTGATGCAAAGTGGGCTGGAGAAAAAGAGATTTTAAAGGCAGGCTTGCGTTCTAAAAAAGGGCTTTTGGTTGGGCAAACTGGCAGAGGGTATTTAATAGCTGATGGATTTCAACATGTTTTATTATTTGCACCAACTGGTTCTGGTAAAGGTGTGGGCTTCGTAATACCAAATCTATTATTCTGGACAGATTCTTGCATAGTTCATGACATCAAACTAGAAAACTACGAGCTTACAAGTGGCTACAGAAAAAATAATATGGGGCAGAAAACATTCTTATGGAATGCAGCTTCACCTATAGGCATAACACACTGCTATAACCCTCTTGACTGGGTATCAAGAGAGTTAGGACAGCAGGTGGATGATGTTCAAAAAATTGCAAATCTATTACTTCCTGAACAAGAATTTTGGAATAATGAGGCACGTACTTTATTTACTGGTGTTGTTTTATATCTTGTAGCCGTACCAGAAAAAGTTACATCATTTGGGGAGGTAGTTAGAACCCTGAGAAGTGATGATGTTGTATACAACTTAGCCGTGGTTTTGGACACATTAGGAAAGCAGATTCACCCAGTTTCTTACATGAACATCGCCGCATTTTTACAAAAAGCTGACAAAGAAAGATCTGGTGTAATTTCAACTTTAAACTCCGGCCTAGAGCTTTGGGCAAACCCGCTAATTGACACGGCAACAGCAAGTAGCGATTTCGATTTCAACAAATTTAAAAAAGTCGCAACAACCGTTTATGTTGGTTTAACACCTGACAACATTGACCGTTTAAAGCCTTTAATGCAGATTTTTTATCAGCAAGCGGCGCAAATCATGACAAAACACATGCCCAAGCCAGATGAAACCGTTGGTGTATTAATGATGATGGATGAGTTTCCAACTTTAGGGAGTATGAGTATCTTTAAACAAGGTATTGCTTATTTCAGGGGATATAAGGTAAGGTTATTCTTAATTATTCAAGATACGGAACAGCTTAAGGATATTTATGAAGAGGCGGGGATGAACTCATTTCTTGCAAACGCCACTTATCGTATAACATTTGCTGCAAATACTTATTCTACCGCAGAAATGATTAGCCAAATCATTGGAAACAAAACAGTTAAGCAAATTTCTAGAAACGCACCAGTATTTTTAGATTTAAACCCTGCCAGCCGTTCTAAGCATATCTCAGAAACCCAAAGGGCATTATTACTTCCACAAGAGGTAATAAACTTGCCATCTGAACAACAGATCATTTTGATTGAGTCCTCTCCACCAATTAAAACTAGAAAGATTTTTTATTACAAGGATAGTTTCTTTACGAAAAGATTATTACCGCAAATTGATGTTCCACAACAAGAACCTTACGACCCTAACAACCAAGGTAAGCAGAAGATAAGGAATGCAGATGGAACAAATGCTTCAGCGGAAGAAATTGAAGAAATGAATACTGCAAAAGAAGCGGAAGAAAGAGCTAACTCAACTACACCATCATCTGGTGAATAGTTATAATCAAGACTTAAATAGCTAAATATTTCGTTCTATTTAAAAACTTCGTTAGAGTAAACACCCCAAACATTACCCCTAATAAGATAACCAGAAATATCGCTAACTTCAGCTTCACAAAATTTATCAGTGCAAGTTTCAATATTTACAATAACTCCATTTTCCAAAACTGATTTAACTTTTGACGATGGATCCGCAGCTCCATATATTTTTGTAGAATTTTTTCTGACTATTGCAGTTCTTTTACCACTTAACATGGCTTTATGAACCCAACCATCATCACTTTGAATGTCACGAACTTTTCTCCAATCACCATATTCAGAAATAATTTCAAGAGGAATATCCCTCTTTACAAAAACCCACTTTTTTGGATATTGCATACCAGGACCAGTTCTAACGTTTGCCTCGTCAGTTCTAAGGGATACGAAACGTGGCAATGGCAATCCTGAGCTTCCAACCTCCTCTGCATAACTACGACTTGAATATGACAAGCTGGAAATAGAGGATAGGAGTAAGCATGTAAATAAAAGCTTTTTCATTATTTAGATAACTTACCATTTTTTATTTTACCTTTGATAGCATCAATATTTATCTCTCTATTCTTATCATCTTCCCCATCATAATAGAATACAGCCTTATTCCATTGATATTTAGCCTCTCTAAACCTTCCTAGTGACCAATAAAGATCCCCCAAATGGTCATTGATTATTGGGTTATAAGGCAATGAAATTGCCGCTTGCTCTAAAAATGGAGTTGCATCTGCAAAGTTACCAATTTTATATAATGCCCAACCATAACTATCTAGGATGTGAGGTGCACCACCGCTTCTAATCACTGCAGACTCAAGCATAGCCTTGGCTTGGCTTATATTTTTACCCTTTACAATCCAGCTATATGCAAGGTAGTTTAACGGCTCTGGGTTTTCAGGGAATAATTGAATAGCTTTTTTTAAGCTTTCTTCTGATTTTTCCCAATTATCAATCCTATCATAGGAAATGCCTAAATTAAAATAAACTTGCCAATGACCTTTATTAAAGTCTTTAATTTTAGATTCGGCCAAATTAAAATACTTAATAGCATCTTCAAAATTATCTTGCGCCATGTATATACTGCCAATTGCAAGGGATGACTTATAGCCCAACCCTTTATCATCAACTAATGTTTTTAAAATTTCAATTGCCTCAGTATCTCTTTCCAACTTATGAAGTGCAAGTGCTTTAGATATTTTTATATCTTTTTTAGCCTCACCCATGGTTTCAATTTTTTCATATATCTTAAGTGACCTATCAAACTCCTTCTTAGCCTCAAAAGAGAATGCTAATGCAGTTAGAATTTTTTCATTATCCTGATCTAAATATTTCGCAAGCCTAAAATAAATTACCGCTTCATCTACATTAAAGCTTTGCAGAGAATATTGACCAACCTCGTAAAAAACATCAGAAATTAGTTTTGTAGAAGTTTCAACTATATCCTTGGCGCTTCCGTCTTCATTAAGGTATTTACCGTTCGCAATGTCATTTATAACAGCCCTATTATAAGAAAACACTGAAAGCATGTAATCTGTAGTGATATTATCAATTACATCAAATGCCTGCTTATATTCAGATTCAGCAACATATGACCAAGCAAGAACTAACGGTATTATTACGCCGTCAATATGAGTTTTATCTTGTATATCAGGATTTGCTATAGGCTTAAGAAGCTCAATAGACTTTTTGTAGTTTGCATTTTTAAAAGCATTTAATGCCACTATCAGATATGGATTAGGATTCATATCCTTTGGCTTGGTACCTTTAATTTTATCTATTTCAATATTTCTATTTGAAAGATCCAAGACTTTTTCGTACTCACCTTCATATAAATATAAGCCATAAAGATTTTTAGGGATCTCAACATCATCAGGGTTACTTACTATAGCCTTTTCATAATATTCAATGGCTTTTTCGTAATTGCCAGTTCTTTGTGAAATTGTAGCAGCTAGATACTCACCCACGGATTTTGATAATTCAGATTTATTATCAATTTTTTGATCCATAACAGATGGAACAAAAACATTAGCTTGCCTGTATTTACGCATATACTCAGTTACGCCAAGCGCGATAATCAAAAGAATTATTAGATATACTATTTTCCTCATGGGGGACTATTTAAATGAGATTTGTTTATAACTATCCACAGCATAATAAATATATATTAAATGAGCTAGGAAATAAATCAGTTCAGGACTAGAAAATATTTGTATTCCTAAAGTTACAGATAAAAATTCTAGTAGAAATACAAACGTTAATGCGAATGTTGAAATTCTAATATAAGTTTTAAATGGAAAAACTCGCCCTTTCATGATTAAATTAACCATCATCCCCACAAAGAAGCTGAACGCAACGGCTTTAAAGGAATATCTTAAAAAGAACCAACAAAAGCAACCAATAAACAATATTAAACTAGGTGAGACAAACATCCACCTAAGATCAGAGAATAGCTTTTCAACATTAAAATTAGTAACACCTCCTTCAACTTGATTTAAATAACTCTTCAACTCGGGTATTAAATTAACCAAAGATATACCAACTGAATTACCATCAGTTAGATAGTAAACCGTATCAGATTTTAAAAATATCACATCTTGGTATTTATCTAAATTTTGGATTGTATTACTTGGATCAAAAACCATTATGAGCTTACCAGACTTTGAAAATATATTTTGTGGTACTGAATTAAAATCATCTATAAACTTCCCCTCTTTTATTCTAAGAGTTTTCATCTGTGATAAAATATGATCATAATTTTCGTTAGACTCCTCAATAGAGCTTGAAGCCTCCTCACCTATAAAGGCTTTTAAATCTTTCTTAGTAAAGTTAGTAATTGGAATGGCAATTAGGAGGGATAAAAGTGCTATATAACGAAAACCATAAAAATTATAATTCACAAACAGCTTATAATAATGCCCCTTTGAAAAAAGAGATAAATAAAGTGATGTAATATATAGCTTAATCTGCTGCATAATTATTATTTAGATAATATTTTTCTAACTTTTTCTAAATCTTCTTGTGTATCAACACCGATAGGTATTTGGTCAGTTTTCACCACACCAATCGTCATATTGTTTTCTAAAGCCCTAAGTTGCTCAAGCTTCTCTCTTTTTTCAAGCTGGCTTTCAGGTAGTGAAACAAATTTTTCTAAAGCTTCCTTAGTATAAATATATATGCCGATATGATGATATAGCTCACCCTCGTTGTAAGGTACAGTTGCACGAGAAAAATATAGAGCCTTACCATATTTTTCAGATTGCCAAGTAATAACTGGCTTAACTATATTGGGATTTACTTTTTCAGCATCATCATGGATTTCTGTAACCGCAGTTACAATATCATAACCAGATTCCTCTGCAAAATTAGATAGTTCTATTATCAATTCCGGCTCAATGATTGGTAGGTCACCCTGTAGGTTTATTATCAAATCAAAATCTTGATTATCTTGTTCAAGCAGAGCTTTATGGATTCTATCAGTACCAGATGGCAAATCAGGGTCTGTCATCACCGCAACTCCACCATGAGCTTCCACAACATCCTTCACTTGTTTTTCTGAACAAGCAATAACCACCTCAAAACCAGTTTTTTTAGCCTGCTCTAGAACACGCACCACCATAGGCAGGCCGTTAATATCAGCCAAAGGCTTATTAGGTAACCTTGTTGAGCCCAGACGCGCGGGGATTATAATTAATTTTTTCATTGCAATTCTAGTTTTGCTAATGTATATAGCATGCCCTTAACAAAATGAAATATTTTTGGAGTAAAATATGAAAAAAGATATTCACCCAGATTATCACGAAATTACTGTTAGAAGAACTGACGGTTCTGAATTTAAAACTTTCTCTACATATGGTAAAGAAGGCGACATTCTTCAGCTTGATATTGATACATTAAACCATAATGCATGGGTTGGTGGAGCAACTAGAGTTAATGAAAAAGCTGGTAACATAGCTAAATTTAAAGAAAAATTTGGTGGCATCTCACTTGCTTCTATGGGTGGTTCTGCAACTAAAAAAGAAGAGAAAGAAGAAGAAGCTAAATAATTAGCTAATTCTTTATTTTTACATTTCATTTAGTAGTTTTTAAAAAAGAATAAAATCTTAAGGTTACAACCTTGAAAGAGATTAGCATTTATACAGATGGCGCTTGCTCTGGAAATCCAGGACCAGGTGGCTGGGGTGCAGTTCTTATCTACAACAATAAAGAAAAACATCTTTTCGGCCCTGAAACGAATACAACTAATAACCGCATGGAACTTATGGCGGTTATAAAATCTCTTAATTCATTAAAAGAACCCTGCCTAATTAATTTATATACTGACAGCAAGTATGTTATGGAAGGGGCTACCAAATGGATTCATGGCTGGATAAAAAATGGCTGGAAGAATGCTTCGAAAAAGCCCGTAAAAAATGATGACCTTTGGAAAGATTTGCTAGATGCGATGAATCCACATAAAATTAATTGGAATTGGGTTAAAGGGCACGATGGTAATAAATATAATGAAATTGCTGACCAACTTGCCGTTCAAGGCTGCGAGGAAGCTAGAAGCTAGCTATATCTATCCGGCCCTAACATCAAATTTGGGGGGTCTATAAAATTTCTTTTGTCACCAATCTGAGTTATTTCACTGGCTGCATCTAGAAATTTAAAACTTTGAGTTACAGCCACCTGATTTATTTCGTGTATATAATTACTTTCTATAGTTCTTATTCTGTCGTACTCCTGAACAGCTTTACCCTTTAAAGCCTCTTCTACTAACTGAGATATTATCCCACCTCCCCTAACCTCTCTACTAGCTGAAGGGCCAAACTCTTTGAGCAATCTTTCATGCTCATATTTTTTTATTACTGTTGAATCATGGGTGATATATTTTTTTTCACCTAAAAATTTTTCAGTCAAAGCATCAATTGATTCAGAATCCATACATTGAGTGATCGCATGAAAAAAACACTCACCTTTACCTGTTATTTTAAATCTAGAAATATCGGCAGGGGCCTCACCTTGACCTTTTACAATATATTCAAGCTTTGCTTTTAGTTCTTCAATTTCCATAAATTTAACTATCTGTTTTATTTTTTTATAAAAATCTATAATAACAAAAAATAGTTAATAAAAGGTTAACCTAACAAAAAAGCTTGCGGTTTTTCTGATTAGAAATATAAAGACTGCAACAAATTTATACATAAGTAGGTAACAACCAATGGCTATACAAAGAACTTTCTCAATCATCAAACCTGATGCAACAAAACGTAATTTAACTGGTAAAATCAATGCAAAATTTGAAGAAGCTGGCCTAAGAATTATCGCTCAAAAAAGAATCCACTTAAGCCGCAGGGAAGCAAGTGAATTTTATGGCGTACATAAAGAAAGACCTTTCTTTGGTGAATTAGTTGAATTCATGGTTTCAGAACCTGTAGTTGTTCAAGTTCTTGAAGGTGAAAATGCAGTTACTAAAAACCGAGAGATTATGGGCGCAACCAACCCCAAAGAAGCTGATGAAGGAACCATTAGAAAAGAATTTGCTCTTTCCATCGGTGAAAACTCAGTTCATGGTTCTGATTCAGAAGAAAATGCAGCAATTGAAATAGCCTTCTTCTTCAGTGGCTTAGAAATTGTTGGCTAATTAAGTTAATAAGGTGATAAAATATTGGATGGCAATTATTGGCGCTATTATTTTATTATTGATTATTGCTGCTTAAAATTAACCCTCAGAAAACAAAAAAAGCCGCTGTATTACTACAGTGGCTTAAATTGTGGCTTTGAAGATTACTCTTCATCACAGGTTTTTTCCCAACTGATAAAAGCTGGATTTATTTGATCCCCCTGGAGCACCGTTATTTCTGGCGAGGTTTTTTCCTCTCCAAACCTTGGTTTAAACCCGTTTTTTTCGAGAATTTGTCGAGCTTTACGCGCATCCTCGAGATTATCAAATTTAAAAATGCGAAAACTCACCTCAAACTGTTTCATAGCTTTGTTATTTAGTCCACCGCTTTCGCGGGCTATTTGGACGGTGATGGTCACTAATATTAGATGTCCGATAAGGTTAATCTTTACTACTCAAAATGCCTAGCTGTTTAAACTAATAGCACATAACCTAAAGGCTATTGTGATATATAATTTTAGACAGCACATAGCCATTAAAGTAATTTAATGTTTGTAGTTTAGCATATTGCTCT
>CAYGRX010000056.1:0-9525 GCA_964352365.1 uncultured Rickettsiales bacterium | reverse complement strand
CACTAAGCTAGACACAAGCATTTAACCAACTAAAACCAAACCATGAACCAAACACTATTTTACGCAATATTAGGAGTAATACTATTCCTTTGCATTTACGCACTTTACAACCTTATTGGAAGCTGCGAGGTTAAACCCGATCCAAAACCCGATTTAAGCGATGAGCAACGAAAAGAATTGGAGCAACTTAACGGGAAACTCGAAAAGCTAGAACACTTAGTTAAGGATAGAGATATCACAATCTCAAACAACTTCTTGACCATCGAAAGCCTTAAATCTCAACTAGCTTCTTGCGAAAGGATATCCGGAATTAAAGACACCGAAATCAAGCGACTAAAACAGCTAAAAGACAAACCCGTTGCGAACCTAGACTTTAGCTTAAAAAAAGGCGCAAAGGTTAAAGGTAGATTACTCCCTCATGGCAAGAATTACATTACAGGGGTATACCACTCAACAACTAGACGAGGCAATATAAAGCTCGAATCAGGGCAAATCATTGACCCCGTTGATGCGATTGAGGTTTTTTAAGGTAACGTTTTGCGTATATGTGTAGTACGCAGGAACGAAACTTTAAATTATTACTAACCGCTTGAAGCGTATTGCACATATACGCTGTTAGGCACAGTTAATTACGAAAATGGTTTTTAAAAAGTACAAATCAAAAAACAAAAAGTGGAACTCTAAGATGTTTTTCCACACAAACTACAAGACAGGTAAAAAGAAATTTGAAGCAATGTTTATTGAGTGCTTTGGTTACACTTTTTGGTTTTGGAGAACTAAGCAGATTTATTATGACTGGCCGAATGCTGCTTAATTGTGCCTAACGGAATAGTGTATGAGTAGTGGCACATACACCGAACTTTTAAATTATGCCACAAACCTTAACGTGCCATTACTTATACACATTGTTGTGTGTAGTAGCGGTTTAAATAACGAAATTATGATTATAGTAAATATTTATTGCGAAGAAGATTACGACCCAACCACAGACGGATTTCATTTGGACTTGGCAGGCGTTGTAAACGATACATTTAACATATACAGCGACCCACAACTAATACAGGACTGTGTAGAAAATGACCCTGACTTTGAACCTAAAGCAGGGCAATTATATGAAGTGCAATTGATTAGAGCTACCATAGCAAGCGACCCAATACCTGAGCCTGCTTTTGCTATTGACCGAGTAATTGAAAAGAAGTACGATGCTGATTTTGGTTGGGTTACTCCTTTAGTACGGATGTAGCTATTACACACAACTCATTTATAAAAGCACATTAACACCCATACCATGACAAAAAAGATTATAGTAGGCTTATTTCTTTCGTTAATTTTTAGCGGATGTGTAACTGAGCGAAAGCGCAACAAGATTTGCCAAACTTGCCCGACTGAAACGAAAACGGACACAGTAATAAGCCAAACAATTAGGGATAGCATTTCTATCGACACCTTAACATTACCGCCCGATTCGGCTTGGTACATGGCTTGGTTAAAATGCAAGGATGGATCAATACCGAAAATCTACCAAGAAAAATCTAAGCAAGGCAAAAGAACGGTTTTAAAAGCTTCGATTGATTCATCTGGAATACTAACAGCTAAATGCAATGAAGATTCGTTGCAAGCTGTTATTGAATCCAAGAATAAGATAATTGATAACTACATCAAGATTAACTCCACCTCAACCATCCAAAACAACGATAAAAGCGGATGGAATGAGTTTCTACGATTCAGCGGAGTAGCCTTTTGGATATTGCTTTTGATATACTTACTTAGAAAAATATTCAAGTAGTTCTTGTTTATTTGAATAAACTAACTACCTTTGGTGGGCTAAACTAAATGAACATGCAAAACACATTAACAGATAAAGCTATTATCAATGGAATTGAAATTAACGCCATTGAATTAGCTGAATTTGCATACGATTGTCTAGAATTTTGTAAAAATGATATATCAAAATCAATTAATACAAGTTTGTATTTTCTTTCAGGAGAAAAAGATTATTCTAAGCATACCGAATTAAAGTCATCTTCAAAAGATGCTCTTAAAAACATAATAACAGAAAAGGATTTATTATATAATGATTAAAGTGAATAGTATATCAGGCGGTAAAACATCCGCATTCATGGCACTAAACTACCCTGCGGACATAGAACTATTTGCACTTGTGTGTATTGAAGCTGAATACTGTAAGCCAAGAGACAAAGAATTAGTCAAATTCGTTTCTGATAAGATAGGTTGCGATTTTATAGCAACTGCTGAAAGCGACAAAACGTTATATGTGGTTCGTGATTTAGAACAGTTATTAGGCAGGGAAATTAAATGGGTGGTTGGCGACACGTTTGAGCAAGTGATAAGAACCAAGAAAGCTATACCAAACCAAATGTGGCGATTTTGCACAACTTAAATGAAAATGAAGCCCATTTTTGATTACTGCCAGAAAGAAGTTGGCGAGATTGTAGAAATGCAAGTTGGCTTTAGGTATGATGAAAAAGAACGAGGAGAAAGAAACAAAGACAATACTCACTTTAAAACGATAGTAGGGAAAAGTAGAACAGGCAATCAAAATAAATGGGCTGAAATTGAATGGCGAACCTTGTCTTTTCCTTTAATTGACAGTAAGACTTCTCATTACGAAGTTTACCAATGGGCGCAAAATAGCGGACTTAATTTTCCTGCCGATTCTAATTGTGTTGGTTGTTTTTGGAAACCATTTCAGCAGTTGCGTAAAAATTGGGACGATGAACCACAAAAAATGAGATGGTTTGCAGAAATGGAAATAAAAATGAAAAGAAAATTTAAGAAAGAAATGAGTTATTTAAATGTGAAAAATATTGGATTGCAACAAGACTTCTTTTTCGGTACTGGTAGCGGATGCGAATCTGGTTATTGCACAGACTGAATATCCTAAATATAAATTACCCATGAAAAACCTCCTAATTTGGCTGTATATCGCAGTCGTAACTATTATTAATAAACTAAACCTTTAAACATGAAAAAAGCACCAAACAAACTTAGAGTATTACATTTCCCTCAAATTCCTTGCGAACCGTTTTTTGTCGATGTTAAGGATGAAGAACAGGCACATTTAGTTAGTGAAACTTTAGCAAACCAACATATATTTCTATTTGAGAATAACTTTATTCCTGATTATTCAAATGTTATTGCTGTGGTTATGTGGGATGAAAATTCTGATGGAGAAGGAACGCCAGATTGGGTTGAATATTTCAACGATGAAGAAGGTATGGAATGGGATGAAATTGTAGAAACTTACTTATCAAAATAAACTAACTAAACCTATGACAACAATCTATTCCAACAAGAACAAGTCTAAGTTCTTTTACATCAACTCAGACACTCAATCAGTAGTTACTATTGAATTTATTGATGGCGGTGCTAGAATCGCAACACTTAAAGGCGAAAAGGCTCGAATTACGATGCTTGAACTAAAACACCAAATGAAGTATAACCAAGCCGAAAACGATGTTTTTCCTTGCAAACTTTACGAATTTGCAGACGCTCACGACAAGGCGCAAAGGCTTATTGTTAACTCACTAAACAATCTTAATATCTTAGAATCAGCATGACAATCACAGGAACAATCAAGCAAATTAAGCCCGTTGAGTCGGGAGTATCTAACGGCAACACGTGGAAAAATCAACTTGTAATCATTGACCAAGGCGGTGAATATCCCAAAGACCTGGCGTTTAAAATCAATCCAGATAAAATTGATATCAACCAATTTGCAGTAGGCGAATCTATCACAGCTCATATCGAGGTTCAAAGCCGAGAGTACAACGATAGATACTACACCGATGTTAAGGCTTTTAAGGTTGAAAGAACTCAGTAAACTAAAACTAAATAACTAAACACATGAGTTTATACCAAAAACTACATAAAATTCAGGTCGCTGTTATGGGCTTGAAAAAAGATAAGAAAGGCAACAACTACGAGTATGTTACAGGCACAAAAGTTCTTGAACACATCAAGCCTATAATGAATGAAAATCAAATTCTTTTAAAGCAGGAAATCATTAGTATCGACAACGAAAGAATGGATTACAGAACAGGCATAAATACTCAGTACGAAAAGGCTAAGTCTGAAATACTTTCTAAAGTAATGATGAAGTTCACTTGGGTTGATGCAGAAACAGGAGAGAAGGACGAAAATCTATTTGGCGCGAATGGCCAAAATGATTGGGACAAAGGAGTAGGGTCTGCACTAACTTATGGTGAAAGATACTTCCTGCTTAAATACTTTCATATTGCAACAGACGAGGACGATATCGACAATGTAGATAGAAAGCCGCAAGAGGAAGCTGCGCCACAAGCAGAAAAGCAAAAACTAGAAATGCCTATTGTTGACCTTAAAAAGAAGCTATCCGAATGCAAGGAGAATGAAAGCCTTACAGCACTTTATAAGACCTTGGCAAATCCTACTCCTGCAATCATTGAGTTGTTTGCAACACGAAAGAAAGAGATAGCAGCTAAGGTATGATCGCTTTACTCGACATAGATAGCCTGTTTTATTTGGCTTGCTACAAACTTGATACACCTGAGAGCGTAGATGCTCTTGGGTTATCAAACGAGGATGCCGATGGAATTATTTATGGCTTGGCTATTAAGGCAGAAGAAAGGCTTTGGGATATGCTTGCTGCTATTATGTACGATATCGAGGAAGATGAAAATAACATTCATATCGACAGTATGGAAATCTACGTAACCAAGTGCGAAAATAGCATAAGAAAAAAGCTATCCCCTATATACAAGGCTAACAGGGAGCGAAACGAAATAGTTGATTGCCTTAGAAATATGTTTATAATGGGTTCGGATGCAATTAGCCATGACACATTAGAAGCAGACGATTTGATATCTGACAGGGCTAGAGAGTTGAGCGAGGATGAATACTTGATTATTTCTATGGATAAAGATTTAAAGCAAATAGGAGGCTTTATTTACAACTTCTATCGCAAGCCACCTTTAAGAGATAAAGAAGGAAATGTAATTCAGTCTTTCAAAAGAAAAGGATTAACCTATGTTTCAAAAATAGAGGCAATGCGATTCTTGGCAAAGCAAATGATTATGGGCGATGGAGGCGATAAGATTCAAGGCTTGCCAAAGTACGGAGAGAAAAAAGCAGAAAAGATTATAGGCGACATTGATACCAAGTTCGGTTTGATTCGGGCTGTAGTTAATGAATACAAAAAGGTTTATGAAAATGATTATTCAGAGCCTTTAATGCTGAACTTTAGGCTTATTTATTTAGGCAGAATGTAAATTTTATTTTGATTTTGTTCTTTAAATGTTGTTAATTTGCGTAACAAAACTATTATCAGGATAGTTTAAGATATTGTTGGTGTCTTACCAATTATAGCCCTTAACGTGCCTGATACATGTTTTGGGCTTTTTTAATTGGTTTCAGTCCAGAGTACAACCTTTCTACACCAACAGAAGAAAAACTCAGCGAGATTTAATATTGATGCGCTTGTAAAATCTTAATCCTTGCAGGGAGGTTTAAGAGGGTGAAGCTAGAAATAGCAGCAAGTACCGCCAAGTAAGTAAGACACCAGCGGAAACCTGTCAATGTTAATTCAGTTCAAGCAGGTTAAAAAGGCTTGAAAGGGAGCGAATGTCAAATTCACCCATAAACCCTGCTATATTTAATAACGAAAACAATTGGATTGAAAACAACTTAAACTAAAAACCATGGAACAAAGAATAATATCGTTTGTAGGGCTATATGCATCAGGTATATTAGCCATCATAAGTAAGAATCAATATGTCTCAATCGGATTTTTGCTATTGTCTGTATTTTATCTTATCAGATATTTTTACCTTACCATTAAAAACTAAAAACCATGAGAACACCACATCAGATGACTCACAAGCCTAGCGATATTTACATGATGGTAAACAACTATATTGCCTCAGATAGAATGAAGGAGATATTTTACTACAAAGGCAAAAAGTATGAGTACAGAATCTTTCAAGACAAAGACAGCAATCTTACATTAAATCGTGTTTGCTCAACTATAACACAACGATATGGGGTTACATTGCAAGAAAAAACCCAAGAAAGAATACACTTTATGCCTAAAAGGTTTTTATGCTTCTTTCTATTAAAAATCTTGAAAATGAAGATGACTTTGTGGGATGTTGCGAACTTAATCAACAACACCCATCCAAGTGTTCTTCACCATTGTAAAAAATCATATTCAAGTCTTGACGTTGCAGACAAAGAGTTCATTCAAGAAATTCACGCTATTTGTAAGATATTAGGACTTGAACTCATAGTAAAAAAGAAAGCGGCTTAACTATGTCTCGCTACACCAAGTTCGTTGGAAAACTAAGAGAGAATTATGTTTTGTGAGAACGGATGCAGCTAACAGAAGTGGCTGCTTGTAAGAACTTCTGAATTAAAAACAAATGCTTGTTGCAGTCATTTTTGTTAGGTGCTGTTATAAGCTGTAAAATTACGACTTATGAAAGAAATAGAATTATTGATTAGAAGAGAAAACGCATTATCTAAGCAAAATTTATTATACCAATTATTAGGGAAGTTTGGAAGTGATTTGCCTAAACAAATACAAGATGCTATTAGATTAATGGCAGAAGAAGAACAAAAGGACTACAATAAATTAGGAACTAAGGTTGCTGAACGGTTGTAGTAAATTTTATTACCTATAACGCAAAACGGCTAAACGATAGTTTTTATTTACGGATTAAAAGAACGAAATTATGACAGAACAAGATTTAATACACAAAATTGAATGGGTGAACAAAAGATGTTCATTGAAAGGAGAACCATTAACACAAAGCCAAATAGAACTACTAAAGTTTGTTTTTGCAGATACAGTAGTAAATAAAAATTTCGCTTTAGCCGATGTTAGTGGGCAAAGCGAACTGTTAATTGCCTTTGCTGATTGGGTGTTTAACCAACCAAAGCATTTAGGTGGTAGAGAACGTGAATTAGTTGCAGAATATTTAAAGGCAATTAATAGCCACTAACGGTTGGGTGTATGAAACGTAATGGATTAGATGTACTAAACTTTCAACACAAAATGAACTATAATAGAAATACAAATGCTGAATACACCACTGAAACCATTATGTTTTATACACGATGTTAGCAGTAGTACGGATTTAAACAACAAATGTTCAATCGGAGAACTGAACCTTTTTCTTTTCTTTTTTGTGCGGTGGAAAAATAAAAATTGAATAATGGAACGAAATATAATTTATAATGAAGATTGTAAGATTACCTTGAAAAGACTTCAAGATAAATCTATTGATGGGATAATCACATCACCACCATATAACATCAATACAGAAAGAAGTGATTGTTATTACAATAATGGATATTCTGAATTAGATGGGTTGAGCGAAAATGATTATCTTGAAGTAAGAACTAATGAATTTAAAGAATTTTCAAGAGTGATAAATGATACTGGTGTAATTTGCTACAACATATCCTATGCAAAAGAAAATCCTATTCTACCAACATTGTTAGTTGCTAAAATTCACAATGAAACGGATTTGACTATTGCAGACATTATTTGTTGGAAGAAACCAAATGCAATACCATTTCAGACTTCACCAACCAAATTAAGTAGGGTAACTGAACTAATTTATGTTTTTGTAAAGAAAGGGCATTTACACACATTCAAAACCAACAAGGAAGTGAGTAAGGTAAATGAAAAAACTGGACAGAAGTTTTACAAAAACTATGTAAATTATATTGAAGCAAGAAATAATGATGGATACCAATGTAAATTAAAAGCATCGTTTTCACAAGATTTAGTGAACCAACTTATAAATATTTACTTTCAAAAAGGTAGTTTGATTTATGAACCTTTTAGTGGTATAGGAACAACAGAATTAAGTTGTATTGAAAATGATTGTGATTATATTGGTAGTGAATTAGTGAAAGACCATTATGAAATTTCTTTAAAGAGGGTGGAAGAAAAAAGAAAAGAAAAAGATTTTAACGTAGTAACTTCATTCGGAGATGAAATATAGTATTACTGCTAACTCGTTTATATAAGCAACCAATTTCCCACTACATCCCAATCAAACCAAATACACGCAATGCACCAAGCACCTCCAGGCAAATTCAGAGTAATAGCCGAAAACATTTACAGCGAAAAGCACATAGTTGACGATTACCCTAGTGAAAAACGGGCTAGGTCTGCTTCAAAGATGATAGGCAGTAAGCTTCAGAAATGCTACATTTACGATGATAAAGGGAATTGTTTAGAGGTTTATCCTTAGATAACTAAAAAAACTTATATGAAAGAGATTTGGAAATTTGAATTAGAATTTTACTCCACATTTCAATTGCCGAAAGGCGCAGAAATTTTAACTGTACAACTTCAAAAAGACAAGCCTTGCATTTGGGTCTTAGTTGACACCGAAAGAGAATTAGAAGAAAGGCATTTTGAAACTTTTGGAACAGGGCATGAAATAAGTTACAAAAAAGGAGTAAGCAAAATCTATGTCGGAACTTATCAAATTGCAAATGGTTCATTAGTGTTTCACGTCTTTGAAAGGGTATGAGTAAAGAAACCGACATTTACAAAGCACTATCAACCTATCTAAACCTAAAGCACAAAGGCTTGATTTGGAGGTTTGACTTTGCAGCAGGAACTAAAATGACTTTCGGGCAATCCAATTCTCATAAGTCAATGAACCCACATCGAGGTTATCCGAATTTTTTATAGCTGAAGCGATAGGCAAATAATCAGGGCTTTACAATGACAATAAAAAACAACGTTACAGCCCGTTTAAGAAAGATGGTTTGCTAAAGGCAGGTGAACACTTAAAGGAGCAACAAACAATGCTCGAAAAACTTTACGTCAAAGGCTACATGACATTATTTTGCACAGGTCTTGACGAATGTATCAAATCAATAGAACAATACCTTAAAAACGAATAAATAATGAAAGAAACACCAAACCAATCAGAAAATTACAAGCCTAGAAAATGGTATAACAGTCGTATTTTTCCTTTAATACCAACTCTAAGAATAAGTAAGAAAACCGAACACAATACAAGTGGGTTTACATTCAAATGGCTATTTATTACCTTATGGACTTTAGATTCATTTGAATTTGAATTTGCTATTGTAGCGACTACTCATTGGGGTATTGGCTTTATTGGAATATTACCTAGATTAAGGTGGGTATTGTGTATTCCTTGCCCTGAAAAACTTGATAGGTGGATTTATAGAAACCTTAGTAGAAAAAGTGAATACGCTAAAAAATATTTAAACCAAAACCCATGAAACAACTAACCAAAGAACAACAAGAACAGGCGGTGGAGATTATTGAGAAATTTATATTGGTAAAAGAAAGCCCTTCAAAATACGACCCAGCTTATTTTATTAACTCCGCCAAAGCCTTTCTGCAATCGCTGAAGCCGAAGGTTTATGTTTGTGCGATTGACTCAACTGAAAATAGTATTTATTATTTTAGAGAAAAAGAGCAAATTCAAAACGATAAATTTTATCAGAGTTTTACGATATATCTTGGGG
>CAYGRX010000055.1:0-9549 GCA_964352365.1 uncultured Rickettsiales bacterium | reverse complement strand
GTTTCTCGCGTTCAAGATTTAATTAAAACCTATACGGATTTATCAGCCAGATGTGAATATCCTCTTCACTTAGGTTTGACAGAAGCTGGAATGGGAGTCAAAGGCATTGTAGCTACTACTGCGGCACTTGGATATTTGCTTCAAAACGGTATCGGCGATACAATTCGTTGTTCATTGACCCCTAAGCCGGGTGAATCTAGAACTCGTGAAGTTCAAGTTTGTCAAGAAATTCTGCAAACAATGGGCTTACGCGCTTTCACACCACAAGTTATTGCCTGCCCTGGTTGCGGTAGAACAACTTCCACTTTCTTCCAAGAACTAGCGCAAGATATTCAAAACTTCCTTCGCACTTCAATGCCAAGCTGGAAAGAAAGATACGCTGGCGTTGAGGAAATGAATGTTGCCGTTATGGGCTGCATCGTTAACGGCCCTGGTGAAAGTAAACACGCAAATATAGGAATTTCACTTCCTGGAAATGGAGAGAACCCAGCAGCGCCTGTATTCATTGATGGCAAAAAAGCCATGACCTTAAAAGGTGACAAAATCGCTGAGGAATTCCAAAACATAGTGCAAGACTATGTCGAAAGAACTTATGGCTAAAATCTCGTTATATAAAATCCTATTAGGGCTTCCGTTTGTAATTCCATTACTAATTTGGTTAGTATTTCCAAAAGCAGATATCAACATGTTTTTAATAGGATCCATATTCCTAGGTGGAATTCATTATTTATTATTTTTATTATTTACGTATTTCTATTTGAAGAAAGATAATAACTGGATTTTCGAAAAAGGTTTTAGGATTAGCGTATATTTCGCAGTTTTTAGCTTATGTGTAAACTTTCCAATTTTTATCTCTATTATATTGATAGCAAATGACACGAATGTTTTGAAAGATTTTGTTAGTTTTCTTTCTTTCAGTCTCTTATATCTCGTATTTTCCGCATTCTATATTTTGATATCTAAATTAATAGTATTTCTATTAACGTCTAAATCTCAAAAAGAAAATTAATCCCTATAGATAAGGCAACTATTGCAATCAATAAAAATATTGACACAACTAAAATTTCAAACTTTGCCACTAATTTCATTTTTCCTACCATTTTTTTAGATTGTAGCTATTTTAGGCTTAAATAATAAAAAATACAAAATAATGTCAAAATTACAGCCAGTTAGGGGAACAAAAGATCTTTTCGGCACAGAGGTTAAAAAATTCCAGAATATAATAATTACTGCCAAAAAAACTGGAGAAGTTTATGGCTATGAGCCATTATATACACCGATTTTTGAATCAACTGACGTTTTTTCACGCACTCTTGGTGAAGAAAGTGACGTTGTTAACAAGGAGATGTATAGCTTTGAGACTAAAGGTGGAGAAAGCATTACACTTAGACCAGAATTCACAGCAGGCATAGTTCGTAGCTTTATTTCAAACGGCATGCAACAAAACCTACCTTGCAAATTTTTTAGCTATGGCCCTGTTTTTAGATATGAGAGGCCTCAAAAGGGACGCCAACGCCAATTTCACCAAGTGAATTTTGAACAATTTGGTAACTCCTCGCCAATTTCTGATGTTGAGGGGATTTTACTTGCAGGACAATTGCTAGAAAATTTAAACATCACTAAAAATGTTGAGCTGAACATAAATACACTCGGTGATTCTAAAAGCAGGAAAACATATACTGACGCATTAGTGAATTATTTAAGTGAATTTAAGAAGGATCTTTCAGAAGATAGTAAAAGACGCTTAGAAAAAAACCCGCTTCGAATTTTAGATAGTAAAGATGAGGGGGATCGTAAGATTGTTGCTAACGCACCCGCAATTTCTGATTATTTAAATTTTGAATCAAAAGAGTTTTTTGATACGGTTATAAATATTCTTAAAAAGAACCTAAAATTCCCGATAAAAATTAACCCTAATATTGTGCGTGGCTTAGATTATTATAACCACACTGTTTTTGAATTTATTGTTAGCTCTGAAGAGCTAGGGGCACAAAATACAATTCTTGCAGGAGGAAGGTATGATGGGCTTGTCCAGCAGATGGGGGGGGCACCGACGCCAGCATTTGGATTTGCCGCTGGGGTTGAAAGACTTATTCTAATGAGCGCTGATCAGAATATGAAAGCACAGAAAGTTTTTGTGATAGCTGATGAGAACGAAAATGCGCTTGAAGTTGCGCAAAAACTAAGAGCAAAAAATATAAATTCTGAAATAATTTTAAGTGGTAATTTTCGTAAAAAAATTCAAAAAGCCGATAAACTAAATGCATCACATATAGTTTTCGTTTTTGATGATGGGCTAGAACTAAAAAACATGCAATCTGGTGAGCAGAATAAGTTATCTTTAGATAAGATAATTGAATGTTTATTTATCTAGCATTATTAGTTGGTGGCTCATTATCACTTGAATGGTGCACGCCTAATGATTCTTTTGCACTTTTGCTGCCAAGATTTTCTATTTTTGTCAAAGGTTGAGATTTTAAGTTATCTATACTCCTTATAAATACAGCTATATTATATACAAATGCTTGAGTTTTTTCAGCCAATTCTAGTTGACTAGAGCTATATGCAAAATCCTGACTATGTATATTGTAAAGATCATTAATTTCATTTCTGACAATAAACTTTTCTTCTTTAACACCTGCTTCTATCTCTTCAACTTTTCCTATCCCCAAAACCTTTTCCATTAAAGGTTTATAATTATTATAAATGTCATCAACATCAAGGTAATTTATATAGAGCTTAGGTTCTAAATCTTCTTTGCTAATATCATCAAGATTTTCTTTCAGATTTATATTAATCCCAAAACCTTTGAGAATTATTTCAATATCATGGATCGCTTTATCAAGTTTCATAGTAAATAACCTTTTGACAAATCAACTGTATCTTCGTAATTAATAAATTTATATCTACATCTTTCAGTCATAACTAAACTATGTTAATTTTAATAATTATTTGATTATAAACCATTATGTTTAATAAAAGGTTAAGAAAATGAGTTTCTCCGATAAATTAGATTCAATCATCTCAAAATATAAAGAGCTTGAAGGCATGCTTGGTGATCCATCATCTATGAATAACAAAGATTTTGCACGAGTTAGTAAGGAATATTCTGATTTGGGAAATGTTGTTTCTATAATTAATAAATATAAAGAAAGCGCAGACTCTATCCCAGATCTTGAAGAGATGGCAAAAGATCCAGAAATGAAAGAGCTTGCTGACATCGATCTTGAAGAGGCAAGGAAGGTACTTCCTGAACTTGAACTAAAAATAAAACTAGCACTTATACCCAAAGATGAAGCAGACGAGAAAAATGCCATTCTTGAAATCAGAGCAGGAACTGGTGGTGATGAGGCAGCTTTATTTGCTGGAAATTTGCTAAATATGTATCAAAGATACGCATCAAATAAAGGTTGGAAATTTGAAGTTTTAAGTGCATCAGAAAGCGATGCTGGCGGCTTTAAGGAAATAATTTGTAATGTATCTGGAAATAACGTGTTTGAACGTTTAAAGTTTGAATCTGGTGTTCACAGAGTGCAACGTGTTACTGAAACTGAGAGCCAAGGACGTGTTCATACATCAGCTGCAACAGTTGCGGTGCTTCCAGAAGCAGAGGAAGTTGATGTGCAAATAAATGATTCGGATTTAAGGATTGATGTTTTCCGTGCATCAGGGCCCGGTGGTCAATCTGTTAACACCACAGATAGTGCGGTTCGTATAACACATATTCCAACGGGGATTGTTGTCAGTCAACAAGATGAGAAATCTCAACATAAAAACCGTGCTAAGGGCATGAAAATTCTAAAGTCTCGTATATATGATTATGAACGTAAGAAAGTTGATGATGAAAGATCCGCTGACAGAAAGGGACAAGTAGGCTCTGGAGACAGGAGTGAAAGAATTAGAACATATAATTACCCACAAAGTAGGGTTTCTGACCATAGAATTAACCTCACTCTTTATAAAATTGATGAAATTGTTAATGGCGGTGAAATGGATGAGGTAATAGACGCCCTCATTGCAGATGACCAAGCAAGAAAACTGTCAGAAAATAGTTAGTAAATATTAAAATGACTGAAAATTTAATTTTAAAAACTGCATGGAAAGAAAATGCAGAGCGTTTAAGAAAAGTTGGTGTTAGAACCCCCCTTTTAGATGCACGCTTATTATTGCAAGAGGTTCTAAAAATAACCTATGAGCAGCTATTGACGCAGGCTAAGCGTGAGCTTACTGATGCAGAAATTGTTGAATTTGAATCTTTAATGGATCGCAGAATAAAGCGTGAACCTGTTTCAAAAATTCTTGGTGTAAAAGAATTCTGGAGCTTAGACTTCAAGGTAACCACTGACACACTTGACCCAAGGCCTGATAGTGAAACAATTATAAATGAAGTTATAAAAAACTATACCGACAAAGAGGCCGAGCTTAAGTTTCTAGACCTTGGAACTGGCAGTGGTTGTTTGATTATAACCTTATTAAAAGAATATCCAAATGCCACTGGCTTAGCAATTGACAAAAGCTTAGAAGCATTAAAAGTTGCAACTGAAAATGCCGAAACTCATAAGGTAGACAAAAGGTTAGAGCTTATTCAATCTGATTGGTTAAGCAATGTTAACGGCAGGTTTGATATTATAGTTTCCAACCCTCCATATATTAAAAAGGAAGCATTGGATTATTTGCCAGCAGAAGTTAGGTTATATGACCCTAGGCTCGCACTTGACGGGGGTCAAGATGGCTTGGAAATATACAAAAAACTTATTCCAGAAGTAGGAAATCACTTAGATATTTTAGGCAAATGTTTTATGGAGATTGGCAAATGGCAAGAAGCCTTAGTCGCCGATATTATAAAAGATAATGGCTATGAAATTGAAAATATTGAACAAGATTTAACTGGAATACCGAGAGTTATAAACTTCAACAAACCTTATTTGAAAGTAGTGAAGGGTTGAAATATAACTTATAAAATAAAGAAATAATTGATAAAATTTCTTGGACTCTTGAATTTCTCACCTACTCCTCATAAGCGGGGTTGTCGCCTGTGTAATCTTTGAATTTTGTAGTGTTTTTATCGAAATATAGTTGAACATTGCTGATTGGGCCGTTACGGTTCTTGGCTAAAATAATTTCTGAAACATTATCAATTCTAGCCATAACTTCTTGCCACTTTTGCATTGCCTCAAGGTCATTGTCAGAAGGCTTCTCACGCTCTTTATAATATGCCTCACGATAGATGAACATCACGATATCAGCATCCTGCTCAATGGAACCTGACTCACGAAGATCTGAAAGTTGAGGGCGGTGATCCGCACGTTGCTCTACCATACGAGATAGCTGGGAGAGAGCCATTACGGGTATTTCCAGCTCTTTAGCAATTGCTTTTAAACCCATAGTGATTTCTGAAATTTCTAATACACGATTTGTTTCTGCTTGCTTTGAAGAGCCACGCAGAAGTTGCAAATAATCTACCACTAAAAACTGTAAATTATGCTTTCTTTTTAAACGTCTCGCACGAGTTCTAACCGCTGATATTGTAAGTGCAGGAGTGTCATCAATAAAGATTGGCACTTGAGCAAGTTCGTTCGAAGCACGCACTAACAGAGAAAATTCATCAATTCTATCATTAACTTGAAGTTTACCACGACGAATATTTGATGCATTCACACCAGTTTTCATCGAAAGCATACGTGTTGCAAGCTGCTCTGCTGACATCTCCAATGAAATGAAACCCACGGAACCAAGCTTTGGCTCAAGATCTAAATCGCTTTTGTTATCAGATTTTTGGAAGGCTTTAAGCTCGGCTTTGTGCTTTTCCATTAAAGATTCAGCGGCGTTAAGTGCAAAATTTAAGGCTAGTGCAGTTTTACCCATTGATGGACGTGCTGCAAGTATCATCAAATCTGGAGAATTAAAACCACCAAGAAGGTTATCCATATCAATAAATTTAGTAGCGATACCACTAATTGAACCAGAGTTTCTTGTCGCTAATTCTGCAATTTTAACTGCATTAACTGCTGCAGATTTTAGCGGGTTAAAACTACTTTCAACATTACCTTCACTTGCTAGTTTAAATAGCTTGGATTCTGTGTTTTCAATTTGTTTTGCCGCAGGTTCATGGCCATCAACATTAAAAGCATCCTCCAAAGCATCTTGCGATATATTTATCAGCTGGCGGCTTATGAAAGTGTTATAAACAAACATGCCGTAATCACGCAGGTTAATGGCACCAGCACCAACACTTAGAAGCTCTTTCAAATATTCTTCAGATCCTACCTCTGCAAAGGCTTCATCACTTTTTAAAGTATTCTTAAGAGTAACTAAATCTGCTATAATTCCTTTATCGTAATAGCCTTGCACCAAACCATATAGCTTCTGGTGAATTGGCAAATAAAAATGTTCACCAATTAAAAAATCAGCGACTTTATTTAAAGCCTCATTATTTATCAAAACTGAACCAAGTATTATACGTTCTGCATCAATATTGTGTGGCATTTGACGCAAAGTTTGATCACCTTCATTTCTAGTAGTAAATTCTTTAGTTACTTGTTTGAGTTCAGCCATTATAAAATATATAATATAATTATGATTCTAAGGGGCGTTTATAATAGCACCCAAGATAGATTTGTGAAGATGAATTTGGTATTTAGTATTATTAGTAATAATCTTTGTATTTTTTGAATTATGCTAACTATGCAAGCCAAGAAAAATTTTATGTATATATGTAAATATATGAATTCTTTGAGACTTTAGAATAACAAAGCAAAAAAAATAAAAAAGGGAAAGAATGAAGTTTGAAGATGAGGGCATAGTAATTTCTTCCTCCAAATTTGGAGATAAGGGCCTTGTACTTAAAATCTTCTCAAGAAACCATGGTATAGTGAAGGGTTTTCTTTCAGGACAAAAGAAAAATATGCAAACTGCACAGCAGGGAAATTTAATCAGCTTTAGCTGGAATGCGAGGCTGGAAGACCACCTTGGCAAGCTAACCGCAACTATTGAAAAACCTTACCCTCTTTTAAATTATGATAACTATAAAAAGATTTTAGCAATATCATCAGCCTGTTCAATTTGTGATAAAATACTTTCTGAACGTGAAAATATGAAACATTTATTCACTGACTTTGTTAGTTTTCTAGAAAGTTTAAATCAAGAAGCTTGGTTAAAAAATTACTGTCTGTTTGAAAACCAAATTTTAAGTGATTGTGGTTTTGGCTTAGATTTAACTTGTTGCGCAATAACTGGCGTAGAAGCGGATTTATATTATATTTCCCCTAAGACAGGTGCGGCCGCAACCAAGGATGCAGGAGAAAAGTATAAGGACAAGCTTTTTGTGATACCTGAATTTTTCCTTGAAAAAGACGCAGAACCTACTATTTCTGACATTATAGAAGCATTAAACATCACTAGATACTTTCTAGCGAAAAGCTTTTTTGCTGAAAATGAAGGAAGGATTCCGTCTCCTGCGACTAGTTTTGTCGCTGAGATTATAAAATTAAGGGACCATGAGCGAAAATACGGGTAAAGAAAATATTGTAGTTGAAGGTTTTTCACAAATATTGAGTGAGAAATATCTAGCATATGCGCTTTCTACAATCACTAGCAGATCATTGCCTGATGTTCGCGATGGTTTAAAACCAGTGCATCGCCGTATTTTATGGGCAATGCATTTACTAAAGCTTGACCCTAAGAGTGGTTTTAAGAAATGTGCTAGGGTTGTCGGTGATGTAATAGGTAAATATCACCCTCATGGTGACACAGCAGTTTATGATGCTATGGTACGCCTAGCACAAAATTTCTCAGTTAGATATCCTCTTGTTGAAGGTCAGGGTAACTTCGGGTCAATTGACGGCGATAACGCAGCTGCAATGCGTTATACAGAAGCACGTATGACAGAAGTTGCCACCCTGATGCTACGTGATATCGCAAATGAAACAGTGGATTTTAGAGCAACTTATGACTCTTTAGATGAAGAGCCTATAATTCTCCCTGCGTATTTCCCTAACTTGCTTGCCAATGGTAGTGAAGGTATAGCTGTTGGTATGGCAACTGCAATACCACCACACAATGCCGAAGAGATTATTGATGCCGCGATTCATTTAATTAAATCACCTGACGCGAGTGTTTCAACGTTAATTACAAAATATATTCAAGCGCCTGATTTCCCTACTGGTGGGGAAATAATTGAACCGCTTGAAACCATTATAAAGGCATATGAAACTGGTAAAGGTGCATTTAGACTTCGTGCAAAATGGGAAGTTGAGCAATTAGGCAAAGGTTTATACCAAGTTGTGGTAACTGAAGTTCCTTATCAAGTTCAAAAATCTCGCTTGCTAGAAAAGTTAGCTGATAATATAGATCAAAAGAAGACTCCATTACTTGGCAATATTCGCGATGAATCTGCGGAAGAAATTCGCGTAATATTAGAACCTAAAAATAGAAATGTTGATGCCGAAACCTTGATGGAAAGTTTATTCCGTGTTTCTGATTTAGAAATTCGTTACAATATGAATATGAATGTTCTAGATGCGAATGGCTTGCCTCGCGTGATGAATATTCGTGAAGTTATAATCGCATTTTTAAAACATCAGAAAGAAGTTCTAGTTAGAAAGTCAGAATATAGGCTTAGAAAAATTGAACACCGTTTAGAAATTCTTGGTGGATTGCTAGTTGCTTATCTCAACATTGACGAAGTCATTAGAATCATACGTGAAGAAGATGAACCTAAAAAATTCATGATGGAAAAGTTCAGTTTATCGGATGTTCAGGTTGAAGCGATTTTAAATATGAAATTGCGTTCATTGCGCAAGCTTGAAGAGATAGAAATTAGAAAAGAAAATGCTGAACTTTTATCCGAAAAGAAAGAGCTAGATGAACTACTTGCCAGTGAAGATTTACAAAAAGCTAGAATCACAGAAAATCTAAGAGAGGTTAAAAAAACATTTAGCAAAAAAACTGATTTAGGAGCAAGAAGAACTATAGTTACTCATAAAACCGTAGCAAATAATGTAATTTCTATTGAAGCATTTATTGAAAAAGAACCAATTACGATAGCATCATCAAAATTAGGCTGGATACGTGCTTTTAAAGGCCATGCCGTTGATACGGAAACCATAAAATATAAAGATGGTGATGAAGCCAAATATGTTTTCAAAGCTCAAACTACAGATAAAATTCTAATATTTACTTCATCAGGTCGTTTTTACACATTGCCAGCTGATAAGATCCCGGGTGGGAAAGGTTTTGGCGATCCTATACGCTTGCTTTCAGATATTAGCGCAGATGAACAAATAATTAATATGTTCCCTTATATTGAAGGTGTAAAACTTGTTCTTGCGAGCTCAATTGGTAAAGGTTTTATAGTTGAAGCAAGAGATGTTGTTGCCCAAACTAAAGGTGGGAAACAAATATTAAATGTTAAGAACGGCGTCGATGCGGTGATTTGTACGCCAGTTGAAGAAGGTGCTGATAAAATTGCCGTTGTAGGTGAAAATAGACGTATGCTTATATTTGACGCAGCAGAACTGCCAGAAATGAAACGAGGGCAAGGTGTTCAGC